>JAYTIP010000282.1:0-8874 GCA_043731745.1 Elusimicrobiota bacterium
CAAGGACCCGTCGATGATGACCAAGCCGTTCGACGATTTCGTCAAGCAGGTGAGCCTGCCCACGGACGCGATCGAGCAGGCCTGGCTCGCGAAGACCCCGATCGTGCGTGCCGTGCCCAACCTCCCGCTCTACGACATCGCCATTCCGCTCGCGCTGCGGGGGGAGGTGCTCGGCATCCTCAACATGCAGATCAGCCGCGAGGGCGTGGTCAAGGTCATCAACAAGGCCATGCACAAGTACGCGGTGGGCGCGGTCGGCGTGCTGCTGCTGCTGGGCATTCCGCTGTACTTCTTCCTGCATCACTTCGTGCTCAATCCGATTTTAAACTTGCGCGACGCGATCGAGTCGATCTCGTTCAAAAACCTCGAGCTTAAGTTTCCGGCCCGAAACGACGAGATCGGCGAATTGGCGGGCGCCATCAACATTTTCCTATCGAAGGTCAAAGCGGAAATCGCCAACGCGATGGTCAAGGAAAAACAGCGCGGACTCGCTGAGGCTAGATGGTGGGAATCGATCCTCAAGGCCGTCGTTTCCAAGAGCCATCGCGCGATCGTCGTCGACGAGGACAACAGCGTTCTCTACACCAATTTCCCGATCACCGGCACGGTGACGACCGACGGCAAGCTCCACTTGCTCGACGTCATCGACAGCCAACAGCAGGACGTGCTGCGCCTCGTCGGCGTAGCGCTCGACCGGCCCAACCAGGTCGTCGAAGCGGACACGATGTTCAAGTCCGAGCCCTGTCATGTGAAGGCGGTCCACCTCGAGGAGGAGGGAGAGCTGCGGCGCACGCTCATCCTCTTCGAGACCAAGACCGTCGGCGCGCGTATTTAAACGCGCCTCTCCCCTTGTCAAACGGCTATGCTTCTGTTATTCTTGCCGGGCTGTAGAAGCTATTAAGGAGATTGGCATGAGCTACCGAGTGAAGAGAATCGATCCCTATTGGTTCAAGCACCCCGCCCTCCCGCTCACCGTTTTCGCCGGCGCCGCGATCGCGCTCTCGGCGGGTTACGCCGGTAAGCCGTCCGTCGCCATTATCGGCGCCGTCGTCGCCGCGGCAGGCATCCTCGCTTCAACGCGGCCCGCCATCACCGGCACGGTGATGTTGCTCGGCTTCCTCGGCGGCCTGGTCACCTTCGTGATCTCGCCGAACTCCAACAACGCCGCCTTGAGCGCGGGGCAGAAGGCCTTGTCGGTCGGCTTCTACACCATCTTCTACGCCGTATTGACTGAAGGAGCACTGCTCCTTCTCGCCGTCGTGTACAACTTCTTCGCCGCGATCAGCTCCATCGGCGGCCTCAGCCTCGAACTCGAGGATGAAGGCTCCTCCACCGAGGAATAGCGGCGAAATGAGAACCAGCCTCGTCTACGGCTCCCGCGAGCCCAACCGTGCCGCCGTCATCCTCGAGGCCCTTCAGGCCGCCGGCATGACCGTCACGGTCGCGCAGAAGGCCAAGGAAGTCCAGGGTCTGCTCGCGCACCGCGGCTGCGATCTGCTTCTCATCGGCCAGAAGCTCGTCGACGAGGACGGTGTGGAGCTCGTCAAGCAGCTGCGGGCCAAGGGTCCCGCGCGCCAGATGCCGATCGTGGCCCTCGTCGAGCACGCCGACGCTCCGGCCGCTTCGTCGGCGCCCTCGAAGCACGCCTACGCTTTGTTCGGCCGGTCGGGTCCCTCGTCGGCTCCGGCGAACTCCTCGGCGAAGGACAAGGTCTCGCTGCGCCTGGCTTTTTTCCAGGCCGGCGCCGACGAGTGCCTGTCGCTCAACTGGGACGCGGCCGAGTGCCTCGCCCGCATCAAGGCCGTATTACGGCGTACTCAGGTCAATGCGTCTGAAGAAATCATCAACATGGGGGAGATCGAGCTCAATCTCACGAGCTACACCCTCCACATCTCCAAGAAGCGCGTACCGCTGACCTCCAAGGAGCTCGACCTGCTCTATGTTTTCCTCAGCTCGTCGAACCGCGTCCTGTCTCGGCCCTATCTGATCGAGCGCGTGTGGGGCTACAACTACTTCGGCTCGCCCCGCACCGTCGACGTTCACGTCCGCCGGCTTCGTGAGAAGCTCGGCGTCGCGGCGAAATACATCACGACCATCCCCTGCGTCGGCTACAAGCTCGTTCCCCCCGGCGGGGAAATGAGGAGATAACATGGCGAACCTTCCCAAGCTGCTGATCATCGACGACGACGCCCACCTGCGCGAGAGCCTCGCTGAGGTTCTCGAGCTCGACGGTTTCGAGTGCCACCAGGCCGGCGCGGCAAAAGAAGGCATCGCCGCCGCGGGCAAGATCGATCCCGACGCCGTCATCATGGACATCCAGCTTCCCGACTCCTCCGGCTTTCAAATCTGCCAGGAGCTGCGCAAGCGCTCGAAGATCACCATTTTGATCATGATGACCGGACGCTTCCTCTCGTCGGAGGAGAAGAAACAGGGCTTCGAGCTCGGGGCTGACGAGTACATCACCAAGCCCTTCGACCTCGCCGAGCTGTCCGCGCGCATCAAGCAGCTTTTGTCCCGCAACGCCGCGAAGGGCCAGTAGCGCCGGGCGTTCCGCAACATTTTCGTGTTCCGAATCCTCCATAATTCGGGCACGGAACTCTAACCCATGGCCTCCACCAGGAACCGCGGCAAGCTCGCTTACAAAATTCTTTTTTGGTTCCTGCTCATTTCCCTGGCGCCGATGATGTTCGTCGGCTGGCACCTCGTCGGGATCACCCAGCAGTCCTTGCGCAAGGAAACACTGGCGATGCAGGAATCGCTCGCCGTCGGCTTCTCCGACACGGTGTACAAGTACGTCACGACCTTCCGCAACGTCCTCACCGAGACCGCCGGCCTCGAGGACTTCATCTCGATGAATCCCGGCAAGCAGCAACAGTACCTCAACCGCATCCTGCAGATCCATTTCGCTGTGCTGGAGCTCTCGGTCCTCAACGACAAGGGCATGGAGGTTCTGCGCATCGGGCGCTTCCTGGGGCCCAACCCCGACATGCGCGACTTCCGCACCGAGGAATTGTTCACCGGCGCCATGGGGCCCCGCGGCCAGTTCATCGGCCACCTCGAGCGCTTCCAGGGCCTGTACCCGACCGTCACGATCTCCGTGCCCATACTCGACCAGCGCGTGCAGCCCGCCAAGAACGTCGGCGTGATCTCGGCGCGCGTCAGCCTCAACGGGCTTTCGACGATGCTCGCGATGGAGTTCCCAGCCTCCGGCAAGAGCCAGGCCGCCGTCATGACTCGCGACGGCTTCCTGATCGCGCACTCCGACCCTCGCGAAATATATCGTCCCGACGCGCGCATGCCCGCCGAGGTCGAGAAGGTCCTCACGACTCAGGACAACGTCAAAGGCGGCGGCGAGATCGCGGTCGAGGGGGGCAAGAAGCTCCTCGGCGCCTTCAGCCTCATCGACAAGCTCGACTGGATCGTCTATGTCCAGCAGCCCGTCGAAGCCGCGTACCAGACCGCCTCCGACATGAAGGCGCAGATTTTCCGGGTACTGATCTGGGTCGTGCTGTTCACCGTCCTGCTGTCGCTCGCCGTCGCCGGCCACATCACCCAGCCGATCCGCATCCTGAAGGAGGCCGCTGACCGTCTGGGTAAAGGCCAGTTCGAGGACCTGCCAGAGGTCGTCACGACCAACGACGAGATCGGCGACCTGGCGCAAACCTTTCTCGGCATGAGCGAGTCGCTCAAGGAGAAAACCGGCGAGCTCATCCACGCCAAGCAGGAGCTGGAAAAGTTCACCAAGTTCCTCGAGAAGCGCGTCGATTCGCGCACGCGCGAGCTCAAGGCCGCGCAGGACGAGCTCATCAAGAAGGAGCGCCTGGCCGCGATCGGACAGATGGCCTCCGTCGTCGGCCACGAAATCCGCAACCCGCTCGCCGTCATCAACAACTCGATCTACTTCATCAAGACCAAGCTCGGCACCGGCGGCGAGCCCGACGCGAAGATCACCAAGCACATCAAGATCATCGAGTCGGAGATTCAGCAGGCCAACGGCATCATCAACGAGATTCTGACCTACTCGCGCCAGCGCGAGCTGCAGCTGGAGAAGGTCCGCATCAACGACTGGCTCGAGGAGCTGCTGTCGGTGTATCCGTTCCCGCCGCACATCCAGGTCAACAAATTCTTCGATCCTGCGAACCCTTCCGTGTCCATCGACAAGACCGAGATGCAGCAGGCCGTGCGCAACTTGATCGGCAACGGCGTCGAGGTGATGCCGGCCCCCAAGGGCGGCGCCGTCACGATCCGCACGACGATCCCCGAGGCGGGCTGGGTGCGCATCGACATCTCCGACGCGGGCAGCGGCATACCTCAGGACGTGCTCGACAAAATTTTCGCTCCGTTCTTCACGACGAAGGCGCGCGGCACGGGCCTCGGCCTGGCCGTGGTGCGCAAGGTCGTCGACCACCACAAGGGCAAGGTGGACGTGGAGAGCACGGTCGGCGTGGGAACGACGTTTAAATTGTATATTCCGACGACGGCCTGAGGACCCCACCCGACATGAAAGGCAAGATTTTAATCGTCGACGACGACGCGAACATGCGCGAGAGCGTCAACGACAACCTCGAGGTCGACGGCTACGAGACCGCTCAGGCCTCGAGCGCCGCCGAGGCCGTCGCCCAGGTCAAGAAGACTCAGTTCGACGTCATCTTGATGGACTACAACCTCACCGACGGCACCGGCATCGACGCCATCCAGCAGATCCGCAAGCTCAACACGGAGAGCCAGATCCTCATGATCACGGCTCACGCCTCCCTCGACACCGCGCTCAAGGCGATCCAGGAGTCGGTCGACGACTTCCTGACCAAGCCCGTCAATTTCGACCACCTCAAGCGAGCCATCGTCAAATCCCTGGAGAAGATGCGCCTCAAGCAGGAGCTTCAGGCCGCCAACGACAAGAACATGCGCCTGTCCGCGATGAAGTCCAAGTTCATGTCGATGGCCTCCCACGACCTCTCCAACTCCTTGATGACGCTGCAGGTCAGCTTCGAGATGCTCGCTCAGTCGCTGCACCCCGACGAGGAGCAGCTCAAGAAGATGCGCTACATCTCCAACGGCATCTCCCAGATCTCGCGCCTGATCGAGGACCTCGTGGACTGGGCGTCCATCGAGCAGGGAAAGTTCCGCCTCGAGACCAACCTCTTCGACGCGGGGTCCCTCGTCGAGGAGACCGTCGTCGGTCCGCAGGCGCGCGCGGCCGTGCGCGGTCTCACGCTCAAAGCCGAGCTCCAAGCCGCCCTGCCCACGATCGCGGCCGACAAGAAGCGACTCGGCCAGGTATTGAACAATCTGCTTGAGAACGCCATCCGCCACACGCCTAAGGGCGGGACCATCACCGTGACCGCCGAGCGCGACGCAGCGGCCGTGCGCTTCGCCGTGCGCGACACCGGCGACGGCATCGCGCCCGAAGAGGTCGGCAAGCTGTTCCAGAGCTTCTATCAGGGAGAGAGCGCCTCCGGCGGCGGACGCCTAGGCCTGGGCCTCTCGATCTCGCGCGAGATCGTCGACAGCCACGGCGGGAAGATCTGGGTGGAGAGCGCGGGCCTGGGCAAGGGTGCGGCCTTCCTGTTCACCGTCCCGACCGGCAAGGCTTGACGGAATCGTGAAATCCGTCCATAATTTTCTGCTAAACTAGCCGAAATCCGAGGAGGATCGAAATGGCTTCGACGAAGGCTGCCCCAAAAAAACGAGTGAAGGTGCTCATCGCCGACGACCAGACGCTTTTCCGTGAAGGCATCAAGGATCTCCTCGAGAACGAGAAGATCATCGAAGTCGTCGGCGAGGCCGCCGACGGACAGGAAGCCGTCCGCTTGGCGCGCAAGCTCAAGCCCGACGTCATCCTCATGGACATCAAGCTCCCGCACCTCGACGGCGTCGCCGCGACCCGTCTGATCCGCAAGGAGTGCCCCAACACGAACGTGCTCATCCTCTCCTCCTACGAGGACGAAGCGCACGTGATGGAGTCCATCCAGGCCGGCGCCAACGGCTACCTCTCGAAGATGCTCCCGGCCGCCGAGCTCGTCAACGCCCTCAAGGCCTTCGCCAACGACGGCGTCATGATCCCCCAGCAGGTCATGGGCAAGCTCCTTCAGGGCCTGCGCCAGATGGCCAACGGCGACGGCAACTCGCCCGTGGCGCTCACCAAGACCGAGATCCGCGTCCTCGTGCTCCTGGGCACCGGCATGTCGAACAAGGAGATCGCGGCGAAAATGGAGTGCTCGGTCAAGACCATCAAGAACCACCTCAACGCGATCTTCCAGAAGCTCGAGGTCAGCAACCGGACCGAAGCCGTCGTCAAGGGCATCGAGATGGGTCTGATCTCGCCCGAAGACCCGAACTAACGGTTCATCGAGGGTGACGAAAGAGGAGTTCGCCGCTCAGCTCGAGCGCGGGGCCCTGCAGGCCTCCGCCCTCCCCGTGACGTCGGCCATCCTGCGCTGGACTTCCGAGCAGCTCAAGCGCGGCGAGCCGGCGTGGTGGAAGCCCATCGCGAAGGCCTGGGAGAAGCGCAACTTCGTCGCCTGGAGCGAGGCCTGGAGCCTGTACCTCGCCTGCCTCCACTACGAAGCCTTGAGCGACGCCGAGTGCGAACTGGTCCCTTACTTCCCGTCCTGCGGCGGCACGGCCGAGGCCGATCCGTCGGTCGCCCTGGCGCGCTTCCTCGCCTCGGCCCCGGCGTCCTTCTACGACAACCTCAAGACCGCCCACCGCCGGACCTTCGTCGCCACGCGCGCCAGCATGTGGATGCTTCCGGCGATCCCGTTTTTTCAGCGCCGCGACCTTCCCTTCTACCTCGTCGAGGTCAACGCCGGCGCCGGCCTGAACTTGGCCGCCGATGTGACGAGCCCCGTCAAAGGTTTCGACTCCGCCCTCGTCTCCGCCCGCGTCGGCCTCGACTACCGGACGATGCAGACCGAGGACATCATGGACCGCCGCTGGCTCACCGCCGGCAACTGGCCCGACGATCTGCAGGCCATCACCGAGCTCGACGCCGCCATCGACAAGGTCGCCGAACGCACGAAGGCCGAAGCCGCCTTCATCCAGCTCGCCGCCTGCCCGCCCGAAAAGGCCGCGGCCTTCGTCACCAAAAACATCCCTTCCGACGACGCCGATGTGGGCCTGCTCATCTACAACATGGGTGCCACCGTACGCATGTCGGACGCCGACTACGCGGCCTACTCGGCGAGCATGGCCTCCATGCTCAAGCACTGGGGGGAGCGCGCTCTGTGGGTGGAGTTCGAAAGCGTGCGGGGGGAAACTTACTCCTCGACGCTCCAGCTGCGCGTGCACCGCATGTTCAGCGGCCAGCTGCGCTCCTTGGTCATGGCGACCGTCGACCTCGAAAGCGCCACGCACAAGTACGCCGAAGCCGCCGAAGCCTTCCTGGGGCCCGCGGTGGCCCCTTCTCCCTCCTCTAATAAGTAACCGTTTTTTAACCGTTTCGACCTTGTTTTTTGACTTTCGGGGTCTATAATTCCCTTATGAGGCCCTGGAAGTCGAGGGCGGGGCAGATCGTCATCCCGGCGATGCTGCTCTTCCCGACCCTTTTCCTGTTCGTCTATCTCATTTATGAGACGGCGAAGCTGTCTCGCGAGAAGATCAAGCATCAGTTCGCGATGGACGCGGCCGCCTTCGTCGAAGCCACGAACTACTCCGACTTTCTTAATCGTACCGCCTACGTCAACGGCGCTTTCCCGATGCGCATCTACGAGCAGGCGTACGATGAGTTCCCGTTCGAGTGCGAAGGCAAGGGCAACTGCGACGAGTTCAATCCCAAGACCTACGCCGAGGTTCTCTACAAAAACGGCGTCTTTCCGCGCAGCGTCAGCGGCAAGAAGTCCTTCGACACCGAGGACAAGTGGGACATCGAGTACGGCGGCAAGGGCGCGTTCAAGAACGACCCCAATCCTAACTTCCCCGACAACATCGAGCTGTTCACGATGGAGAACTGCGAGCAGTCCTACAACCCGTTGCCGCTCGTGGAAGAAGTCTACAAGCTCTACTTCCAGGTCTTCTCGCTTCTCGGCTCCGTCGAGGACGCCCAGTGGCAGGTCCTCAAGCGCCTGACCAAGGACTCAAGCCATAGCTTCCTGCAAAAATCCTATTGGCTCAACACCGGCGACCCCAGCAACTACGGCAGCGAATTCGCCTCGGCCTGGGACAACGCGCTCGGCGAGTTCAAGACCACGCCGCACTGCTACCGCACGCTCGTTTATCGCGGCAACAAGTTCATCGGCGGCGGCGGCCTGCGCCAGTACGTCGTCTCCGGTACCGATCCGCCCATGAAGCTGACCGACGTCGTCAACCAGCCCGGCTGCACGGGCGGCGGTCTGTTCCAACTCCAGACCGTCGACCCGGCGTCGATCAACGCGCTCAGCAAGCCGGGCGGGTCCATGTACCCCGGCCTCTCCCTCAGCCTGAAGTGGGCGATTCCGACGAAGAATTATTTCAACGTGGATTTCTCCAACCGCCCGCAGGATTTCCCGCAAAGCGCGCCGGAACTGCACACCACCGTCTCCGTCGGCGCGAACAACCCGAACGCGAAGGTCTGGCCCGACCCGACCCCGAAGTTCCAAGTGAGACAGTTCCCTTGAGGAATTTGGGCCGGCGCGGTCAGGCCACCACCGAGGTCGTCCTTCTATTCCCGATCTTCATGTTCTTCCTCTTCGCCTTCGCGAAGGTCTTCGCGCTCCTCATCCTGATGCAAAAGCTCGAGATCGCGTCCTTCTACGCCGCCCGCCGCTGGCAGCTCGAGAGCCACCGCAACGCGCAGTACGAGGGCTGGGATGACGGGACTTTGCGCAAACACATTCAAGAGCGCGTGCTCACCTATCTCGGCTACGGCACCCCCGCCGCCAAGTTCCTCGACCTCGA
>JAYTIP010000283.1:0-14258 GCA_043731745.1 Elusimicrobiota bacterium
GGACCTCGGCGCCGCCTCGGACTCGGTGCTGCTCGTGACCATGACGGAGTTCGGACGCGCGCTCGACGAGAACGGCAACGGCGGCACCGACCACGGCCACGGCTCCGCGATGACGCTGTTCGGCCCGGTGAAGGGCGGCAAGGTGTTCGGGAAATGGCCGGGCCTGGGCGATCGGGCGCTGTACGAGTCTCGCGACCTCGCCGTCACGACCGATTACCGCGCCGTTATCGGCGAAATCCTGGGCGGCCACCTGGGCGTGCGCGACCTCTCGACCGTGTTCCCCGGGGCCCCGGACGCTCCGCTCGGCCTGCTATAATCACCGGGTGGAACGCATCACCGCCCTCTACATCGGGCGCGTTGGCGACGTCATCGTCGCGACCTCCTTTCTGCGCGCGATCCGTCGCCGCTACCCCAAGGCCCGCATCCGTCTCGTGGTGGGTTGGCGTTCCGTGCAGGTGTTGCCCCTCATCCCTTTCATCGACGAGTGGGCGGTCTTAGAAAAGCCGGCGCAGCTCGGTGGACACGCCAAGCTCGCCTGGCAGCTGCTGTCCCAGCCGTGCGACTTGCTCGTCGACCTGAACTCCTCGTTCTCCAAGACTTCGACGATGATCGCGCGCGCCACCCGGGCGCCCCGGCGACTCGCCTTCCGTAAAGAACGCGGGGCGAGCGTCTTCACGGAAACGATATCGGCGCCCGAAGTCCGCGAGCACATGTGGGACCGCTACGGCCGCCTGGCCGCCGCGCTCGACGCGCCCTTTGATCAAGACCCTGAACTACGGCTGCCGATGGCCGATACGGATGAAGGCGACCGCTTGCTTGAAGATCTCGGTCCGGCGACGGGCGGTTCCTTTCGCATCGTCATCCACCCCGGCAACTTCGACCGTTTTTCCTTCCGCTGGCCCGAGGAAAAGTTCGCGGAATTGGCGAACCGGCTCCTGGATGAGTCGCGCGTGAAGCTGTTCTTCATGGGCGGTCCGGGCGAGCACGACAAGGTCGCCGCCATCGTCAAAACGCTCAAGCGCCCCGTCCCGATCCTTCCCGCCGCGCGCCTGGGCGTCAGCGGCGCGATGCTCAAGCGCATGAACCTCTTCGTCTGCAACATCACGGGGACGACCCACCTCGCCGCCGCCCTGGGCGTACCGACCTTCGGCTTCTATGCGGGCTACACCCAGGCGGTCTGGCGCCCGCGCGGCGCGCGCCACGGCGGAACCGTGTGCCCGGAGTGGGAGTCGTGCCGCGAAACGACGGTCGATGAAGCGCACGCGGCGCTTCTCGAGCACATCCGCCGGCTCAGCCCTTTCTAGCGAGCACGACGGACAGCGCGGCTTCGGCCTCGTCCACCGAGGGATGGCGCCCCGGCGTCTCCAGGATCAGGCTGCCCGCCTGTGCGTAGCCGAAGCGCCAGGGCTCGGTGTGGCTGAACAGCTGGACCGTGGGCACGCCGAGCGCGATGGCGAGGTGCATCGGGCCGGTGTCGGCGGTGAGCACGGCCCGGGCATTCACGATCGTCGCCGCGAAGCGGCGAAGCTCGAGTTCGGGTGCCAAAACGATTCCTGCCGGAATCGTTTTCCCTTCGAGCAACTTCCGTTCCGCCGGCCCCCCCGTGAGGACGACCTTCCGTCCGCCGCTGACGATTCGTTTTCCGAGCTCGAAGAACCACTCCGGGTCCAGGCGTTTCTCGGCGCGGGCGCCGAGGAACAGCGCGACGCCGTTCTCGTCTAATCCCCAGGATTTCCAGGCCTTTGCTCCTTCTTCTTTCTCCCCGGGACCGAGGTGATACTCGGTCTTGGGGGTCCCGGCCGCGAGCCCGGGCATGGCGTGTCGCACGAGCGAGGCGAGGTTCGCCGTCTCGTGGGCTTGGGTCGTGGGCACCGGCGCGAGATCATCGAGGAACTTGGCCGCGTCGCCGCGATCGAAGCCGATACGGCGTTTGGCCGCGGACAGGGCCGTCCACACCGCGCTCGACAGCGAGAACGCGTGCTGAGGCGAGAAATCGAAGGCCAGGTCGTACCCGCGCAGAGGCAGGCCCGGGAGCGACTTGGCCGTCAGGATTTCGTCGACGCACGAATTGAACTTAAGCGCGTCGCCGTAGCGATCGGCGAGGAGCACCTCGATCTTCGCGTTCGGGAAGGCGCTCTTTAACAGACGCAAGGACGGGGTCAGCAAAAGCAGGTTGCCTAGGCGGGCGTCATGGCGCACCGCGAGGACCCGCTTAACCTTCGCCGGATCGATGGGGCCCTTCGGCGCATGCGGCTTGGGCAGCAACTTGAGCAAGGAGCCGCGCAGGAGCGATTTGCCCCCCCGCTCGAGCGACTTGCCCAGGTCTTTGAGCTTCACCGGGTCATTCTACCAATGTATAATCGGCCCATGAGCCTCGTCAGCCTGCGCACCGAGCGGTCGATCACGACCCTTCGCCTCGAGCGTCCCGAGGCGCTTAACGCCATGTCGGAGGCGATGGAGCGTGACTTCGCCGCGGCGGTGAAGCGCGCCGTGAAGGAAAAGTCCCGCGTCGTCGTGCTCGAGGCCGCGGGCCACGCCTTCTCCGCCGGAGGCGACCTGGCTTTCATCGAGGAAAACATGAAACGGCCCAAGGCGTCCTTGGCCCCGATCATGCGCCGGTTCTACTCGTCTTTTCTCTCGATCCGGGGGCTTCCCCAAGTCACCATCGCCAAGATCCACGGCACCGCCGTCGGGGCCGGCTTATGCCTGGCGCTCGCCTGCGACATGCGCGTCGTGGCCGAGGACGCCAAGCTCGGCTTCAACTTCGTGCGTCTCGGCTTGAATCCCGGCATGGCCGCCTGGCCCTTAGCCCGCGCCGCCGTCGGCGATTCGCGCGCGCGCGAACTTCTTTTCACCGGCCGGCTGTTCGCCGGCCGCGATCTTTTTGCGTGGGGCGGTGCCTGCGCGACGGCACCAGTGGCCGAGATCAATTCTGTCTGCGCCGAGCTCGCGGGACGCGTCGCCTCCGGTTCCGCCGAAAGCCTCAAAATATTGAAGAACGAGACGCGCATCGGCGAGGATCTGGCGCCCTATCTGCTCCACGAGGCCAAGGGTCAGGCCGTGACCTTCAAAGGCGCGGACATCGCCGAAGGTATCGCGGCGATTCGCGAGCGGCGCGCGCCTAAGTTTTAATCACTGCTGATAATCACTATCCCCGGGGAGAGGGATTATCTCGAATTCGAGATATTGACTCGTCCCGGAGCCAGTGATTATCAGTAGTAGCTAGCCTTCCCGTAACGCGGCCAGGAAGATTTCCCCGTACTCCACCCACTTCTTCGGACCGACGCCCGAGACCTGCCGCATCTCGCTCTCGTTCTTTGGCATCTGCGAAGTCATCGCCATCAAGGTCGCGTCGTTGAACACCATGTAGGCGGGTACATGACGCGCGTCGGCGAGCTTCTTGCGCAGGGCCTTGAGCTTTGAGAAAAGGGAATTCCCCGCCGAGGTGTGCTCCGTCTCTGACGGAGCGCGCGAGCCGAAGGACATCTTCTTGGCCGTCGCGACCGCGGGTGCCGAGCCGACGGGGTCGAAGTTCGCGCACGAGTCGCAGGAGGCGCCGCACGGCGCCATGTCTTCGCCCAGGTGCTTGGCCATGGTCTGATGCCGGCACACCTTCCGGTCGAAGGAGCGGAACATCTCGCGCGCGCGGCTGCGATGCCACTCCGCCTGCTTGGCGTCGAGGTCGGAGACGAGGCGCTCGTAGCTCATCACGTCGGCCCACGAGTAGAACATCACGCAGTCGCTCGGCGCGCCGTCGCGGCCCGCGCGGCCGACTTCCTGGATGTAGGACTCGACCGAGCGCGGCATGTCGCGGTGGATGACGAAGCGCACATCGGGCTTGTCGATGCCCATGCCGAAGGCGACGGTCGCGACGATCACGTCGGCGTCGTCGCTCTTGAAGGCGTTCTGCACATGCTCGCGCTGGGCGCTTTCCATGCCCGCGTGATACGCCAACGCCTTGACCCCGCGTCCCGACAGGTACTCGGCCATGCTCTCGACCGAGCGGCGCGAGAGGCAGTACACGATGCCGCTTTGCCCCGCGCGGCTCTTGACCAAGCGTAGGATCGAGTTCTTCGTGTCGTTGACCGTTCCCGGACGAGGTGCCGCCTTCTCCCCCGTCTTCAAATACGCGGAGATGTGCAGGTTGGGCCGGAAGAACGAGCCGCGTACGCGCAGAGGGTTCTCCATCGCGAGCTGCTCGACGATGTCGTTGACCACCGGCGGAGTCGCCGTGGCCGTCAGGGCCAAAACGGGCACTCCAAACCGTTCCTTGAGTCCCTTCAAATTCCGGTACGCCGGTCTAAAATCGTGTCCCCACTGGCTGATGCAATGCGCCTCATCGACCGCGATCAACGCGAGCTTCTTCCCGGCCAGGGCGGCGCCGGCACCCGCCTCGAGTCCTTCCGGCGCGGCGTACACGAGCTCGTATTCTCCGCGCTCGAGGCCCTCGATGCGCGCGCGCCGCTCGTCGGGCGTCAGGCTCGAGTTGAGAAAGGTGGCCTTGAGCCCGACCGAGACGGCCGCGTCCACCTGGTCCTTCATGAGCGAGATCAGCGGACTCACCACGAGCGTCACGCCGGGGAGCAGACGAGCGGGAATCTGGTAGGTCAGCGACTTACCCGCACCGGTCGGCATGACGCCGATGCAGTCGCGTCCGGCGAGCACCGCCTCGATGATTTCTTTTTGACCAGGACGAAACGAAGGATAACCAAAAACGTTTTTCAGCACCTCTTCGTGGGTCAATTGACTTATCATCGAACTATTGTACGAAATAGGCGCCAAAAAGTTCGTCGTGCCCGCGCATAAGAGCTAAAATGGCCAAGAAGCCCCCTTCCATGGCCCGCTCTAAAATCATACCGCTCAAAGTCGACGCGGCTCCGGCCGTCTCCGTTCCTCAGGCCGTCGGCCTGAAGGCGGCGGAGCGCTTCTTCAACCGCGACCTGTCCTGGCTCGCCTTCAACGACCGCGTCCTCTCCGAGGCGGCCGACGCGACCGTGCCCGCCTTCGAGCGCCTGCGCTTCGCGACCATCGTCAGCTCCAACCTCGACGAGTTCTTCATGACGCGCGTCGCCGAGATCGGCAAGATCGCGCGGCGCAGCGCCAGCCACCGCTTCCTCGACGGCATGACGGCCCGCCAGGTGCTCGCGCAGATCCGCGAACACGCTCTGAGGCAGAAATCCCGGCAAGCGGAAATCCTGCGCGACATCCTGGCCGCGATGCGCGCCGAAGGCGTCGAGATCCTCTCCGAGTTTTTAGACGAGAAGGCTCCCGACGCCGAAATCCAGGAGCGTCTGCCCACTCTCAAGGTCATGGTGCGGCGCTACCCCGAGCCTCCGACCGCGCTCGCGAGCGAGCGCCTGCACGTGTTCGTGCGCTTCCCCCGGGAGTACGCGGTGATCACGATCGTCGACCGCGAGGGACGCATGGTCTCCTTGCCCACGAAGGACGGGGTCAAGCGCTACGCGCTCGTCGAGCGCTGGATCGCCGACCGCGCCGAGGACCTGTTCCCCGACAAAGAGGTCATCGAGACCTTCCCCTTCAAGATCATCCGCGACGCCGACCTGCGCTGGCGGCCGGACGCCGAAGAGAGCATGGAGGATCAGATCCTCGAGGCCGTGCAGCGCCGCGTGCGCGCCAAGGTCGTCCGTCTCGAAGTCGACTCGCCTTCCTATTCTGAGGGCGCCCTGTTCCTCGCCACCGCGCTGGGCCTCGACTCTTCGGCGCTTTACCGCTTCGACCTGCCGCTGGACTTAAGAACGCTTGCTCGCCTAGAACCCCCGAAGCCCGGGCTGCGCTACCCGCCCATCGAGCCGCAGGTTCCCGCTCCCTTTCGCAAGCCCGCCTCGACCTTCGAGATCGTGCGACGCAAGGACATTTTGCTTCATCACCCGTACGACTCTTTCGACATCGTCGTGAAGTTCCTGGAGGCGGCGGCGCTCGACGCGGGCGTCAAGCGCATCTACCACACGCTGTACCGCACGAGCCTCGATTCGCCCATCATGGTCGCGCTCGTCGCGGCCGCCAAGGCGGGCAAGAAGGTGACCGCCTACATCGAAATCAAGGCGCGCTTCGACGAGCTCAATAACCTGCGCTGGGCCGACGAGCTGCGCCGCGCGGGCGTGAAGGTCGTCCCCCATCTCGGCCGCTACAAGGTCCACTCCAAGGTCACCTCGATCGTGCGCGAGGAGGACGGCGTCGAGCGTGCCTACACGCACCTCGGTACCGGCAACTACCACCCCGTCACCGCGCGCCAGTACACCGACCTGGGCCTGCTCACCAGCGACGAGTGTATCGGCCGGGAGGCGCTCGCGTATTTCGAATCGCTCGCCAAGGGCAAGAGGCCGGAGGGCATGAAGGAGCTTCTCGTCGCCCCCGTGAACCTGCACGACGAGATGCTGCGCCTCATCAAGGAAGAGACGAAGTTCTTCAAGGAGACCGGCAAGGGCCACATCATCGCCAAGATGAACTCCCTCCAGGACCCGGAAATCGTCGAGGCGTTGTACGAGGCCTCCAACGCCGGCGTCAAGATCGACCTGCTCGTGCGCGGCATCTGCTGCCTGCGCCCCGGCATCGCGGGCATGTCCGAGAACATCCGCGTGGTCAGCGTGGTCGACCGCTTCCTCGAGCACAGCCGCATCTACTACTTCCGGGCGGGAGGCGCGCGCAGGATGTACCTGTCGAGCGCCGACTGGATGCCGCGCAACTTCTACTCGCGCTACGAGGTGGCCTTCCCGGTGAAGGACTCCCAGCTCAAGAAATACATCCGCGACACGATTCTCGGCAAGGGTTTGACGGACAATCAGAAGGCCTGGCAGCTCAAGGCCGACGGCGCCTATGCGCGCGTGACGCCCGGCCCCGGCGCGGCGCTGGTGCGCTCCCAGACCTTCTTCGAAGCGCTCGCGCGCTCCGACTACCGCGACACCGCGCTCGCCGACCGGACCAAGGCAGCCGCCCCCGCGGCTGCTCCTTTAAAGGCTTAGTCCGCGTCGCCCCAGACGGCGTACTTGAGCTCGAAGGACAGGCGCGTGACCTTGCGGTCGCCGCGCTCCGCGTTCTGGTCGTAGTCGAGGGCGAGACTCACCTTCTTGTTGAGCGAGATCGCGGCCCCGAAGCCGAAGGTGGCCGCCCAGTAGCGCTGGCGCTTCGACTCCGAAAAAAAGAGCCCGGTTTCCTCGTCGAAGTTGCGCGTGTCCTCGCGGGAGTCGACGTGCTGGACTCCGCCGGACACATAGGGGACGAGCAGAATTCTTTTTTTGAAATCGAAGCCGAACAACTCGAGCAGGTGCACCTTGGCGTAGCGGAACTCGAGCGTGCGCACGCGGGTGGATTGGCTGGCGAGAGTGCTTTGGAAGTCGGAGGTCGCGTCGTCGTAGTTGAGCTCGAACTCGTACTTCACGCGGGTGAGGTGGTTCTCTGGGCTCGTTAGGATCCCGAGGCTGGCCGTCGGTCCCCAGTTGAAGTCGCTCGTGTTGGCCTCGCGTCCCTTACTGCCCTTCAAGCCGAGTTCGAGGGTGCGGGGCGGCTCCTGCTCTTCCTCAGCCGCCGCTTCGCTCGCGTTCTGCGCGTCCTGCGCGCGCGCCGCGGGCGCTGCGAGCAGAAGGAGCGCGAGCAGCGCGGAGGGCTTCACTTCACGAAGAACGACGCGCAGCGGTGGTACTTGTCGAGAGGCTCGCGGCGCAGTTCGAACTCCTCCTCGACCTCCTCGTTGAACTCGAGCATATCGTCCATATGGTCGAGCTTGGCGCGCAGGGAGCCGTCCCCCGCCTTGATCTCGTTTTCGAACTCGCAAAAGGTCGACAGCGAGTGCAGGCCCTTCTTCGCGATGTGAAACGCCGAGAT
Organism: Elusimicrobiota bacterium; assembly: GCA_043731745.1. GTDB lineage: Bacteria > Elusimicrobiota > Elusimicrobia > UBA1565 > UBA9628 > GWA2-66-18. Next base: position 7,840 of record JAYTIP010000283.1, read on the forward strand.
GCGATCGAGCGAGGGCTCGAGGAAAGCGGACCCGAGGTCGAGCTCGTACTTGTCCTTCTGGTACAAAGCGAGGATCGGTCCGCAGGTGATGCGCTTGACCGCCGCCGGGCCGAGATGGCGATCGAGCGCCTGGCGCATTTCGGGGCCGACATTGCGCTTGAGGATGCCGGCGAGCGTTTCCTCGCTGAAGCGAACGATGTCGTGGTGGCTTTCGTCCTGGACGATACGGTCGAGGCGTTCGGAGGAGAACTCGGAGCGGTACAGCAGCCCATCGCGCGTGAAGCCCGGGCCTTTATACTGGAGGTAGACGGCCGTCCCGTTCTTCTTGTAGCGCAGGCGCAGGCTGGCGCCCGCCTTGAGCACCTCGAATCCCGGCGTGTCGAGGAACTGGTCGTAGAACAGGTTCGACTTCGCGTGCTTGATGCCTTTGTAGTCGAGCAGCCAATCCTTGAGGTCGGACATCTCTTCGGGCTGCACGCGCTTCTTGCTCTCGATCTCGACGAAGCGCAGGTCGTCGATATCGAGACGGCGCATCAAGGTCCGGGCGAAGTCTTCGAAGCGCCGTTTCATCGGAACTTAGGATATCATATCGCCATGGAGATCATTTTTCTGCGCCACGCGCCCGCCGGAGAACGCGAGGACTGGGCGAAGACGGGCAGGGCCGACGCCGAACGGCCGCTCACCGCGGACGGACGCAAGCGCGCGAGAGAGTCCGCCAAGGGCCTGGCGACCTTCGTCGAAACCGTCGACCTGGTCGCGACGAGCCCCTGGACGCGAGCCAAAGAGACCGCCGAGATCGTCGCGAAGACCTTCGGCGCGCCGCTCGCGCAGTCGAACCTGCTCCTGCCCCACCGCTCGCCCGCGAGCCTCGCCGCCTGGCTGTCGGGGTTGGACGGCCGGCGCGTCGTCGTGGTCGGCCACGAGCCGCACCTGTCGCGCGTGATCGGCTGGCTGATGACGGGCAGCAGCGCGCGAACGATCGTCGGGCTCAAGAAGGCGCAGGCGGTCCTGCTCGAGACGAAGAAGGCCGCGGCGGGCTCCGCCTTGCTGGTCTGGTCCTTGCCGCCGAAGGCGTTGCGCCGCCTCGCTTAGAGGAAGTGCTTTAAGACCTGGTAGACCAGGCCGGCGCAGACCGCGGCGAACGGGATCGTGAGAAACCACGCCCAGACGATGCGGCCCGCCACGCCCCAGCGCACGGCCGACAGGCGTTGGGTCGAGCCCACGCCGACGATGGCGCCGGTGATGGTGTGCGTCGTCGAGACCGGCACGCCCATGAACGAGCAGATCATGATGGAGAGGCCCGCGCCCGTCTCGGCGCAGAAGCCGCCCACGGGTTTGAGCTTGGTGACCTTGTTGCCCATCGTGTGGACGATCTTCCAGCCGCCCATCAAAGTCCCGAGCCCGATCACCGCGTTGCAGGTGATGACGACCCAGAACGGGACGTAAAACTTGTCGCCGAGCAGTCCGTTGGAGAACAACAGCACCGAGATGATGCCCATCGTCTTCTGGGCGTCGTTGCCGCCGTGCGAGAGGCTGTACATGGCGGCCGAGAGGAGCTGGCCGACGCGGAAGAATCGGTCCACCTGGCTCGGGGACTTGCGCCGGAAGATCCAGAACACCGCGACCATCAGCCCGAAGCCGAAGAACAAGCCGATCAGCGGCGACAGGAAGATGAAGGCCACGGTCATCTTAAGTTTCTCGTACAGGAGGCAGGAGGTCCCGGCCTTAGAGATGCCGGCGCCGATGATGCCGCCGATCAGCGCGTGCGACGACGAGACGGGGATGCCGAGCCTGATCGTGATCCACGACCACAGGCTCGCGCCGATGAGCGCTCCCGCGACGACCGCGGTGTCCATGACCTTCGGATCCACGAGACCCTTTCCGATCGTGTTCGCGACGGTCACGCCGAACACCGCGAAGGCCGCGAAGTTGAAGAAGGCGGCCCAGATCACGGCGTATTTGGGCGCGAGCACCCGCGTGCTGACGATCGTGGCGATCGAGTTGGCCGAGTCGTGCATCCCGTTCAGGAAGTCGAACAGGTACGCGAGTCCGATGACGAAGAGGACCGAGGCGGAGACGTGGGGCACTTTAGGCCTGTTTCACCAGGATGGTCTCGAGCGTGTGCGCGACGTCCTCGCACTTGTCGATGGCTTCCTCGACGGTCTCGTAGATCTCCTTCCACTTCATGACCTCGAGGGGATCGGGTTTGCCCTGGAACAGCTTGCCGATCGCGACGCCGAGCGCGTGGTCGCCCGCGTTCTCGAGGCGGTTGATCTCGATGCAGTAGTCCATCACACGGCGGGACTTCTCGGGGTTCTGGAGCTCGGCGACGGCCTTGCGCACCTGCTCGGTGGACTGCCAGAGGATGTCGGTGAGCTGGACGAGGTCGGGCGTGCTGTTCTCGATCTGATAGAGATACATGCGCTGGCCCACGGACTCGATGAGGTCGGTGATGGTGTCGAGCTCGGAGGCGAGCTCCCGGATATCCTCGCGGTCGAAGGGCGTCACGAAGGTGCGGTTGAGCTTCTCGTAGATGTCGTGGCAGGTCAGGTCGGCCTCGTGCTCGATCTCGCGCAGACGGTCGAAGGGCGCGTTGTCGCGCGTCCATTTGTTGGCCATATCGCGGAAGAGCTTGGCCGCGGCCACGTTGTGGACCGCTTGGGCTTCGAACAACTCGAAGAACTTCTCTTCCTTCGGGATCAGGCTCCAGGCCATGGCGGGGTCCTCTCGGGCGTCAAATGTAGCTTCCGCGCGCGTGACGAACGCGTGACGGCCCCGAGATGATAGCCAATCAGGGGCGCGCCCGGCAAACTGAGCCCCGTTGACGCGGCCTGACGCCGAATGGGATGATGTCTCCGTGGCCCAGGAAAAGGTGCTGGTCGTCGAGGACGACAAGAACCTCGTCAAGCTGGTCAAGTACAACCTCGAGAAGGAGGGCTACCGCGTCGTCGCCGCCGCCGACGGCGAGGCGGGGCTCGCGGCCTTGCGCAAGGAGCGGCCCGACCTCGTGGTGCTCGACGCGATGCTGCCCAAGCTCGACGGCTTCGAGTTCCTGAAGATCATCCGCCGCGAAACGCGCGTGCCCGTGCTCATGCTCACCGCGCGCAAAGAGGAGATGGACCGCGTGCTGGGCCTCGAGCTCGGCGCCGACGACTATGTGACAAAGCCTTTCGGCGTTAGAGAGCTTCTCGCGCGGGTAAAGGCATTGCTGAGACGCGCGGCGCCCGCGGACGCCACCGCGCCCGGCGGCCTGCTCAAGGCCGGGGGCGTGGAGCTCGACCCGGAGCGCTACGAGGTGCGCGTGCGCGGCAAGGCGTTGACCTTGACCACCAAGGAGTTCGAGTTCTTGAAGCTGCTCCTGTCGGCCGGCGGCCGCGCTCTCACCCGAGATCAGTTGCTCGAAAAAGTCTGGGGCTACGACCGCTCGATGGAAATCGATACGCGCACGATCGACCAGCATGTCGCGCGCCTGCGCGAGAAGCTCGGTCCCGAGGGAGCGATCGTGGCCACGGTCAAGAACGTCGGCTACCGGATCAAGACGCCATGAGCCGCGCGCCGGGGCGATTCGCGCCCCGCCTGGCTCTCGCGGTCGGCGCTTTGCTCGCGGCCGCGATCGGCGCGCTCGGCTGGGCGTTCGCCTCCGACCTGCGCCGCGAGCTCACCGAGGACCTCACGCGCTCGCTGTTCGTCCAGGCGCGTCTCGCCGCGCGAGTCCAGCCGGTCGACGTCCGGGCGCTCTCCTCTTATTGCGCCTGCCGCGTGTCGGTCGTAGCACCCGACGGCGTGCTCAAGGCGGACTCCGAGCTCGACGCGGCGGGGCTCGCTCGCGCCGAGAACCACGCCACCCGCCCTGAGGTCGCCGCCGCGCTCGCCGGGCGAGAGGAAAGCGCCGTGCGCCGAAGCGCCACGATCGGCGCGGATTTCCTGTACGCCGCCGTGCCGCTTGCCAAGCCCGCGGGGGCATTGCGCCTGTCATTGCCGTTGACCTGGATCCAAAGCCGCGTCGCTCGGGCGCGCGCATTCGTCTTATGGGCGGCGCTCGCGACCTTCCTTGCGGCGCTCGCCGCCGCCTGGCTCTTGGCGAGAGTTGCCGGGCGGCCGCTCGAGGAGATGGCGGCCGTCGCCCGCCGCCTCGCCGCCGGCGATTACGGCGCGCGCGTGCGCGGAGACATGGGTGGCGACGAGCGCGGGCTTTTGGGTGAAACTTTAAATGCGCTGGCCGAGCGCATCGAGGACACCGTCGGCGAGCTGTCGCGTGACCGCTCGCGCCTGGCCGCCGTGCTCGACCAGATGGCCGAGGGCGTCGTCGCGGTGGACGCCGAGGGGCGGGTGCTCCTCATCAACCCCGCGCTGTCGCGTCTCCTCGCGCTCGATCCCGCGCAGGCGCGCGGCCGCGCCTACCTCGAGAGCCTGCGGCACCGCGGCCTCGCGGAGCTCGTCGGCGAGGCACTTAAGACCGGCCGCGCCAGCGGCCGGGAGCTGCGCCTGTTCGCGCCCGAGGAGCTCGTCTTCGACGCGCACGCGGCCCCCCTGAGCCAGGCAGGCCGGCCCGCTGGCGCCTTGGTCGTGCTCCACGACATCACGCGCCTGCGCCGCCTCGAGCAAATCCGCCGGGATTTCGTCGCGAATGTCAGCCACGAGCTGCGCACGCCGCTGGCCTCGATCAAAGGCTTCGCCGAGACCCTCCGCGACGGCGCGCTCGACGACAAGAAGCATCGCCTCGAATTCGTCACCACGATCGAGGAACAAGCGGTGCACTTAACCAAGCTCGTCGACGACCTGCTCGACCTGTCCGCGATCGAATCCGGCCACCGCCCCCCGAAGCTTGACGCGGGCGCGTTGCGCCCGCTGCTCGAGGCCGCCGCCAAGGAGGCGGCGCCGGCCGCCGCCGAGCGCAAGGTCCGCGTCACCCCTCGCCCCCCCGAGAATCTGCCCGCCGCGCTGTTCGACGCCGACCAGATCCGTCAGGTGCTCGCCAACCTCGTGAGCAACGCGGTCAAATACAGCGAGCCCGGCGGCATGGTGGAGCTTTCCGCCACGGTCGTCGACGGCGAGATCGTGGTCTCGGTGCGCGACGAAGGCGTGGGTATCCCCGACGCCGATCTGCCGCGCGTCTTCGAACGCTTCTACCGTGTGGACAAATCGCGCACGCGCGAGGAAGGCGGCACCGGCTTGGGTCTCGCCATCGTCAAGCACCTCGTCGAAGCCCACGGCGGACGCGTCTGGGTCGCGAGCCGGCAGCCGGGCGGGTCGACCTTCTTCTTCTCCCTGCGCGCGGCGTAATTTTTTACCTGCCACTTTGGCAGGTTGAGGGAACTTTTTCGGGGTTCAATCGTCTGTTAGGTATGGACCCCATCCCCGAAATCCTGAAACGATGCTCCGATTCCACCGACACCGCGCTTTTCAATCGGCTTGAGAGCCGGGCGGTCGGCGAGCGCGAGCATCTCGTGGAGACTCTGGCGATCATCGGCGAACTGCATGAGCGCCGGGCCTCGTTGCCAAAAGGTTATTCCTCCCTATTCGTCTACTGCACCCAGCGGCTGGGTTATTGTGAGCGCACCGCCTACCGGCGCATTTCGGCGGCCAAGGCCAGCCGGCGTTTCCCCGTTATACTCGAGCGTTTGAGCGCGGGAAAGGTTCATTTGTCGGCGGTCGTGCTTTTAGCCGGTCAGTTGACGCCAGAAAATCACGAGTCGCTTCTCTCTCAAGTTGAGGGCGCCACTTTGGATCAGCTTAAGCGATTGGCTGCTTCTCTTTGTCCAACTCCAATCACCCCTTCGGAGCGAACGCGTGTGATCGCCGTCGTCGATCCAGGAAAACTGATCGTCGGCTTGGAGACCGGCGTGGGGGCTGGTGGAGTCCAAGGCGAACTTCCGCCGGCGACGGGGCTCAAGATTAAATTCAAGACCGAGCATCAATTCACGTTCAGCGATGCCGCAGAGGCGAAACTCGCTCGTGTGCGCGTTCTGCTGGCTCATAAATACCCATTCGGGGATCTTGAATCCATTTTTGAGGCCGCTCTGGACAGCTTGCTCGATGCGGTCGATCCGGCGCGTCGATTACCTCGCGCCACGCCGCCCCCGCGCGACCCCTCGGAACAAACCCGTCGTATCCCTGAGTGGGTGAAGCGCAAGGTTCGCGAGCGCGACGAAGACCGGTGCGCGTTCATTTCCGCGGAAGGCCACCGTTGCGGAGAGCGCCGATTCTTGCAGTTCGACCATATCGTGCCTTGGTCTCTGGGCGGACGCTCCGACGATCCCAAGAACGTCCGGCAACTGTGCGGCGCCCACAACCGCTGGGCCTGGCGTCACGCGTTCGTCACGCGCAGTTGACCCCGCCAGTACGGACCCCTTGTCGTGAAACCGTCATAATCTGTACGCATGACGATCAAAACACGCCGAGGAGACCTCATGAACAAG
>JAYTIP010000284.1:0-22269 GCA_043731745.1 Elusimicrobiota bacterium
ATCAGGACGCAAAGATTCCGTCGATGGTCATCGCGGGCAAGGAATACGGCACCGGCTCCTCGCGCGACTGGGCCGCGAAAGGCCCGTCCTTGATGGGCATCAAGGCCGCGATCGCCCAGAGCTTCGAGCGCATCCACCGCTCGAACCTCGTCGGCATGGGCGTGCTCCCGCTGCAGTTCGCCGAGGGCCAGTCCGCCGCGAGCCTCGGCCTGACCGGGTTCGAGACTTTCGACGTCGTCGGCCTCGCCGCGGTCAAGCCGCGCGCCCCGCTCACGGTGCGCGCGACGAGCGACGCGGGCAAGACGACCGAATTCCAGGTCATGTGCCGCATCGACACCCCGATCGAGCTCGAGTACTACCGCTACGGCGGCGTGCTGCGCTACGTCCTGGGGCAGATGCTGGCCGGCACCGGCAAGACGCCCGTCCCGGCATAAACGCCCGCGGCGTTATTTCTTGAGCTGGGAGGGCCAGGTCTTCTTGACGCCCTTGATGATCGAGTCGGCGAGCGAACGTGCCGAGTCTTCGAAGGTGAACACGCTCGAGGCGTCGGAGCCCGACCACAAGATCTCGCCGGTGGACGCGAAGACGAGTCGGGCGCTCACGCCTAAGCGCCCGTACTGCGTCACGACATGCGGCTCGCGGCGCACCACGCGCGTCGTGCGGTAACCGGAGATCTCCGTGTCCTCCACGGTCCCTTGCGTGCCGTCGGGATTTTGGGTCCGGCGCAGCTTGTGGACGTAGATCGGGTCCTCGTGGGTGTCCACGACATCCATCTGGGTCAAGGTCTCGCGCGAATCGCGGAAATCGGTGATGCGCCCGAACAGCAAAGCGTCGACGCCCAGGAGTTCTCCGATCTTCTTGGCGGCCTTGGGGTCCGAGGCGGAGAGTTTCTTCTCACGCAGAAGGTCTTCGAGCTTGGAGCGCTCGATGAGATCGTAACCCGCTTTGATGAGGGTTTGCTCGAAGGCGCCGGAGAGGATCTCCCCGGAGCCGGGATGGCCGGGGTAGTCGCTGAAGCTCACGACGGCCACGCGCTTGACGCGCGAAAAGTCGAAGCCGGCCTTGATCGCGACGGTCGCGCTGACGCAGGCGCCGAGGACGAGCCCGGCTAGAACGAACGCAAGGGAGCGCTTCATGCCCCTATCATACGCCTAAGCGGCGCGTTCGTTCAATGCCGGTTCGGTCTCAGAGCGCCCATTGAGCGACATTGACGCCGGCCAAGGCGTCTCGGCCGCATTCGCGCCGGCTCTCATCGACGCCGAGCCAGAACACCTCGATGGCCTCGAGCGCCTTCTTTCCGCCGCGCAGGAACTTCTTCTGGTCGAAGCCGGGCATCGCGAAGGTCTCCTCGAGCTCGCGCCACACATTCACGCCGTGGCCAGCCTCGATCTCGGCGTGGAACTTGAAGAACCCGAGCGGAATGGCCTGCAGGCCCTCGGACGCGCGGCGCGCGTTGACGAGTTCAAGGCCGCGGATCAGCTGACGCCAGAAATTTCCCGCCTCAAGGCGCGGACCGCCGCCCAGGCCCGATGCCGCCCAGCACTCGATCGCGAACGACGCCCCGGCGCCGATCATCGGGTCGTGCGAGCCGTAGGTCTTGTCGAGGCCGTTGAGGAAGCGGTGCGTCGCCGCCGAGCCCGAGGCCCAGCGTCCGAGCTTCATGGGCTCGATGCCGATCGCCGCCCCCGCGTCGCGCAGCCAGTTTAAATGGGCGTTCGCGGAAGCGAACGTGCGGCCCTCGACGGAGCCCGTGCGCGGGTCCAGGCCCACGCCGCACTCGTTCATGAGGATGTTGCGCGCGCAGCGCTCGCCCTCGATCGTGCCGGCGTTGACCATGCGCTTCACCTGCAGCACGAGGAAGTGGTTGGAGAAGACCGAGAACTGGACGAGCAGGTCGGCGACCTGGTCCTCGTCGGCCTCACCGCGGGCGAACCACGCGGTAAAAGGGTTGGCGGTGATCACCGGGTGGGTGAACAGCTCTTTGCGAACGACGGCTTTGAAGGCTTCGAGGTTTTCCATGGCCACAGCATAGCCCGTCGAGTGTGTTTCTGTGAAGTAGCTAATATTGACATAAGTGTTAACCTCTGGTTTACTATAGGCATGGACCTATATCAGCTGCGCTACTTCCTCGAGACGGCGCGCACCCTCAACTTCACGCGGGCGGCGGAAAACTTGGGCATCTCGACTCCGGCCGTCAGCAAGAGCGTGGCCCTGCTCGAACGTTCGATCGGCGCGCCTTTGCTCACGCGCACGCGTCGCTCGGTCCAGCTGACCCAGGCCGGCGAGCGCCTCAAGGCCCACGCCGAGGCCATCTACGATCGCATCGAGGCAGCCACGCTCGACCTGCGCGGCGAGGCGGGCTCCCCCGCCATGTTCAAGATCGGCTCGCGCGAGATGATCACCAACTATCTGCTCGGGCCGTCGCTGATCGCCCTGCGCAAGAAGCATCCGGCCACGCGCTTCGGCGTCTACGAGCTCGGCCCCCGCGAGCTGGCCTCGGCGCTGCGCAAGGACCAGATCGACTTCGGGTTCTACTACTCCTCGGAGATTCCCGATCCTGCGCTCGAGATCCGCCCGCTCGGAAAGCTGTCCTCGCACATCTACGCCTCTCCTCTTCTGTGGAAAGGCGGCAAGGCCCCGCGAGACTTCAAGGAGGTTTGCGCGCTGCCCTTCATCGCGCCGCGCTACTTCGGGGCCGATCCCGCCGAGCCCAGCCTCGACGGCTTTCCCGACCAGGAATACCCGCGCCGCATTCAATATGAAGGCGAGTTCCTGGAGACGCACCGCCGCTACGCGCTCGACGGCATCGCCGCCGCGGTGCTGCCCGATTTCGTGATCAAACGCGAGTGGCGCGCGGGCGAGCTCGTGCGCCTGCCCGGGCCGCCGCTCGGACGCGAGATTTATTTCCTGAAACGAAGGGGCCGTCCTCTGCCCGACGCCGTCGCGGAGTTCGTCGACACCGTCGCCCGCTCGATCAAGCGCCTCGCGTACTAGCAGGGGTCAGACCCCTGCTCGTTGCGTTCAGCCTTTCTTGAGCTTGAAGCGGCTGAGGCGGAAGCGGTGCAGATTCAGCTCGGACTTGCCCGCGACCATGAGCTCGGCCATGGACTTGCCGATGATCGGCGCGAACTTGAAGCCGTGGCCGGAGAAGCCCGTGGCGATGAAGCCGTTGGGCGCGTCGGGCAAGCGATCCATGATGAAGTCGTCGTCGGGCGAGTTGTCGTACCAGCAGACATGGCCCTCGAAGTCGACGAAGTCCGCGAGCTCGGGTAGGAATTGCTTGAGGAACTTGCGGCATTCCTTTTCGAACTTCGGCGAGAGCGTGCGCAGCTCGTCGGCGTCCGCGGCCTTGACGACGGGCCCCTTCTTGTGGCAACTGATCTTGATGAACCCCTGGATGTGCACGGGGAAACCGTAGAAGCCGCCCGTGAGGCTCGCGAAGACGGGGAAGTGCTCGGGGCGGTAACGGCCGCGGCCCTGCTGAGGTCTTAAGAACAACTGCTCTTGCTTCGTGATCTTGATCGGCACGCCCCACGGCTTGAGCAACTCGTTGGACCAGTAGCCGGCGGTAAAAAGGAATTTCTCGGCTTCCCACACCTTCCCCGTCGAGTCCTTCACGGATTTGATGCCCGTCTTGTCCTTTTGAATCGAGACGATCTTGATACCGTTGCGGATCTTGACGCCCTTACGCTGCGCGATGGAGGCGGTCGCGGCGACGGAGCGGCTCGCCCAAATCATGCCGCCGTCGGGGTGGTACAACGCCCACTTAAACGCGCCGGATTTGTACATGGGGTAGCGCTTCTTCACATCGGGGGGCAGCAGCTTCTCGAAACGGATCTTGTGATCCTTGAGCACGCCCATGCTCGCCGACTCGTAGCCGACGGCCTTGGGCGCCAGCTCGAGCACTCCGTTTTGGAGCAAAAGGGTTTCTTCGGACAAAGTGTTGAGCTCGAGCCAAAGCGGGAGGGCCTTCGCCGCCATCTCGGTGTAGAAGGCGTCCTTGCCGTAGGTGAGGCGGAAGACGCGCAGGTGGTCGCCGGACGCGGCCCACTGATTAGGGACGTCGCGCTGGTCGAGGACCGTCACGGAATGGCCCAGCAACGCGAGGTGATAGGCCGACTGTACGCCCATGATGCCGCCGCCGACGACGATCACCGAGTTCTTGACGCTCATTTGAAAAAACGCCCTCCGATGCGACCGGCCACGCTTTCCGGGGACGAGCCGTGGCCGTACTTCATCCACTTGCCGCCCTCGGTTTCCGTCATGCGTCCCAAATCACCGTCCGCCGTCACGACCGTCGTCGTCCCGCCCCCGCTCCACTTGCGCGAGCGCACCCGGTCGAGGATCATGTCGTCGGCCGCGCTCTCGCGCGTGAAGCTCACGCGGAAATTGGCCGGACGGGGACCGCCGAGCGTCCGGAAAGCCCCGTCGAAGAACAGCTCGATTTCGATCTTAGAACCTGCTTCTTCACATAAACGGGCGAAAATCACGGCTACCCGGTCGGTGTCGGCGTCTTCCTGCGCGACCTGGTCAGGGCCGCCATACTCATAAGCGGTGCGGACCAGATTCGTCCCATCGACGCAGTAAAGCCGGGCACCCATCGTAGCTTATTTTAGCAAACTCACAAGAACGACTCCCCCCTACAAAAAAGCTCCCCGAGGACCCTTGACGGCCCCATCCCAGGTCTTTACACTCACCAGGTCGCCTCCCTTAATATGAAGAGAATTTACGCGCTCGCCGCCGTTCTTCTGCTCGCCTCGGCGGCCGCGCGCGCGGATAAGGACGAGGCCGACGCGCCCGCCGCGATGCCCGCGCCCGCCGCGCTGAACTGGCGCGTGATGCCGGCCGGCGTCGCGACCGGACAAAGCCTGACCAATCTCGCGCGCACCCCCTCGCGCGGCCTGCTCCGGGATTTCAAGATGGCGTTGCAGGGCCAGCCCGACGGAAAGGCCAAGGGCGACCTGTCGGCGGTGATCGACGACCTCATCAAGGGTGCCGACGCGGCTAAGCCCGAGGAGCAGCAGCTCTTCATCGACGGCCACCTGGGCGAGCTCAACGCCGCGATCCGCGCGATGCCCGGCGACTCGCCCAAGGAACTGACGGTGCAGGCCGCCGCACGCGCGGCCGAGCTCAACAACCGCGCCGAGCGCTGGAAGGAAGGCCGGGAGCTCGCCGATGTGGCTCTCAACTACGATCCGACGGACAAGGACGCGCTGATCAGCCGCTCGCAGGCGAGCTCCGCGCTCGGGGACTTCGCGCGCGGCTACGCGGACGCCGACGCCGTCCTGCGCCGTGCCCCTGAGACCGGCGCGGGCTGGACCGCGCGCGCCGCCGCGTCGTACGGTCTGGGAAACTATCTGCAAGCCGTCGAGGACGCGCGTCATGCGCTCGCGGTCGATCCCAACGACAAGACAGCGTTCGCTTTGATGAAACTGTCCGAGGGCCGGGCCTCGACCGCGCCGCGCTTCGAGAACGCCAGCCTTGCGCAGTCGGTGGAGCGCGAGTATCACGGCATGGTCCAGCAGTTGAACCAGGTCGAGGCGATCCGCCGCGCGCCCGTCGAGCATCCCTCCGAGCGGGCCGTGCGCCGCTTCACGGAAAGCGCCGGTTCCAAGCTCGCGGTGAAGGACTACTTAGGCGCGATGGGCGACGCCGACAAGGCCCTCGAGCTCGAGCCCGACAACCGCGACGCGCTGTTCTACCGCGCCGCCTCCGAGAACCTGCTCGGCCGTTACGGCGACGCCGAGCGCGACGCCTCGCGCGGGCTGTCGATCGCGCCGTCGGCCTCCTTCCTGCGCGACGCGCGCGCCTGGGCGTACATCCGCATGGGCCGCTTCGCCGACGCCGTCGCCGACGCCAATCACTCGCTCGAGATCGATCCCAAGAATCCGTACGCGTTCGCCAACCGCGGCCACGCGAATGAAGGACGAGGAGACTTCGAGGCCATGGCGGCCGATCTCAAGACGGCCGCCGAGCTCAACAGCCAGTTCGAGCCCGACTACCGCGACTCAACCCGCCGCCACGGCCTCGTCCCCGCCGCGATCGCGTCTGACGCCGCACGCGGCCTGGCCGTTCCGGCCCGCGCGCGCTCCTTCGGCGTGATGCTGATCTTCACCTTGGCCGGCGGCCTGCTCATCGGCCTGGGCCTGATGCATGTGGGCAACGGCCTGCGCGACTCGCGAGAGAAGCGCGCGCTCCCCCCCTCGAAGATCGAGCAGCACTACGAGATCGGCAAGGCCATCGGCCAGGGCGGAATGGGCGTCGTTTACGAGGCCCGCGACAAGCGCCTCAAGCGCCCGGTCGCCATCAAGATGCTGCGCGAGGAGTTCTCGCTCGACGCCGCGGCCAAGAGCGCCTTCGTCGAGGAAGCCACGACCGTCGCCGAGCTCCACCACCCGTCGATCGTCGACATCCACGACGTCGAGCAGGACGAGCGCGGCGTCTACCTCGTCTTCGAGCGCCTCGAGGGCCGCACCCTCGACGAGCTCATCGCCGAGCAGAAGCTCCTGCCGCTCGACGAGGTCAAGCGCGTGCTCGGCCCCGTCTGTTCCGCCCTCGATTACGCCCACGCGCACGACGTCGTGCACCGCGACCTCAAGCCCGGCAACATCATGCTGACGAAGGAAGGCGGCGTGAAGGTCCTCGACTTCGGCATCTCCCGTCACGCGGCGCTGCGCGGCGGGAAATCCTCGACGACGACCCAGACCGTCGTCGGCACGCCCCACTACATGGCGCCCGAGCAGGAGTACGGCGTCATCCGCCGCGAGAACGACGTGTTCGCCCTCGGCGCGGTGCTCTACGAGATGGTGACCGGCGTGCGCCCCTATGACGGCACCACGCCCGCCAAGCTCGCCAAGAGCTACCTGCGTCCCTCGACGCGCGTGCCCGGCCTGAGTGTGGAGCTCGACGCTTTGATCGACCGCGCGCTCGAGCCCGACCCCGACAAGCGCGTCTCCACGCCCGCCGAATTCTGGAAGCAGCTCGACGCGATCCGCGCCTAGCTCACTTCGCGCGCGCGACGATCGTCTTCCACTGCGCCGGGGTCACCGGCTGAACCGACAGGCGCGAGCGCTTGAACAGGTCCATCTCCTGGAGCTCGGGCATGCCGCGCAGCTCGTCGAGCGGCACGAAGCGCGGGAACTTCGAGACGAAGCTCAGGTCCACCTGGAACCAGACCGGGTTCTCCTTCGTGGCGCGCGGCTCGAAGTAATCGCTCTTGCGGTCGTATTGCGTGGGGTCTGGATAGGCGAGGCGCGAGACTTTCGCGACGCCGGCGACGCCCGAGGGCTCGGCGTTGGAGTGGTAAAACAGCACGAGGTCGCCGAGCTTCATGCTCTTCATGAAGTTGCGCGCTTGATAATTGCGCACGCCGTTCCAGCCTTCGGTTTTCACGCGCGCGAGGTCGTCGATCCCGAAGACATCGGGTTCCGACTTCATGAGCCAGTGCGCCGGCATCAGAAGTTCAGTAGGCGCCGGACGCGGCCTTCGATCAGGAACAACGCGGTGTCCTCGCCCTTTGAGTGCGTCGCCGCGAGGTTGGCCTCGTCGACGGCGTGGTGCAGGGCGTTCATGTACTGCCGCATCACGCTTGACGACGCGCGCACGAGCTCAAGGCGCTCGCCGAACGGCCCGCCGCGGCGCTTGGCCATCGTATCCCAGTAGGCGCGAACGCGCTCGAGCAGCGGCTCCATCCCCTTGGTGCGGCCCGGAAAGGTCCAGAATTTACCGGGCTGGCGCGTACGATAACGCCCGGGCGAGGTGACGCGCAGGAGCTTGGCCTTCGTCAGCCGCTCGAGCGCATCAAGGGCGATCTTCGGCGGGCAGTTCAGGCGCTCGGACACTTCTTTGGCGCCCCACGAGCCGCCGTCGTTGAGCAGCAATTCCGAGGTCCAGTAGACGACCTCGTCGCTGGAGACGGCCGTAAATTGCTCGACGCTCATGTGCATCAGGTGCTCGCGCTTCAGACGCTCGAAGCCGCCTTCGGCGAGCGTGGGCGACACTTGCGGCGCGGTCGCAGATAGGCCGCCGACGACGAGCTCGTACGCCTCGGGCGAGCCCAGCACATCGAGAAGGTAAGCCTGGAACATCCTGCGCGCGCCCTCGTGGGACGGGGCCAGGCGCAGGGCCTTGAGGATCGCGCCGAACGCCTCGGCCCGCGGCGCCTTGGCGCCCTTTTCCAGTCTCAAGTAGTGAACATAAGTGAACCCGAAGTGGCGGCGGCCGCCGTTGCGGTGATAAAAGCGATAGGCCGAGGGGAATCCGGCGTCGCGTCGCAGGGCCAGCAGGGCTTCCGAGAAGGCGCTCATGGGTTCTCCGTCGAGAACGCTATCATACTAAAGGAGACGAGGATTGCCGCCTTCGTCCCACGCGACCGGAGTGAGCCCCAGCGCGAGGGCCGCGGCCTTCATCTTCTCGAAGAAGGGGCCGAGAAGGTCCGGCATGAGAAGGACCGCGTCGGCCCCGCCCGCGCGCGCGCGTTCGAGCTGCCACGGATCGACGATGTAATCGCACATGACGATCAGCGCGTCGGGACAGGCCTCGCGCGCGGCGTCGAGGTGCGCGTAGTCGCCGGCGTGGAAGTTGCGCTCGGTCCAAACGCCCAGGCCCGTCGCACCGCGCCCGACCGCGGACACCGCGCGCTTGGCCGCGTACTCGGTCGTGACCTCGCCGCCAGAGACGAGCAGGCCGATGCCCGGAGTCGCGAAGCGCAAGTCGGCCACGACCCCCGCGAGCGCCGGGGCGAAGGGACGCGGGGTCCGGGCGTAGCCGGGCAATACGCGCAGGGCTTCCACGGGCTCAGAGACCTTGAGCCGCTCGACGCGCCGGGCCGCGTGCGCGGCCATGCCGGACAGGTTTTCCACGGCGGCATGATATCATAGACGCCCCGTGATTCCCCTTCTCTACGCTCTCGTCTGCCTCATCTGGGGCTCGACCTGGCTCGCGATCAAATTCGGCCTCGAAGGCGTGCCCCCCTTCCTGGGCGCGGGCCTGCGCTTTTCGCTGGCGGCCGCGATACTGTGGGGGCTCGTGTTCCTCGCCGGCCTTTCTCCGCGCCTGACCCCGCGGGGGCGCCGCGCCGCCGTCATCGCGGGCGTGCTCGGCTTCGGCATCGGATACTCCCTCGTCTACTGGGCCGAGACGAGGGTGGCCAGCGGCCTCGTCGCCGTCCTGTGCGCCGTCGCCCCCCTGATCACCGCGCTCCTCACCGCCTTCGTGGCGCGCACCGAAACGCTCACGCCCCGCAAGAGCGCCGGCATCGTCATCGGCATCGTCGGCGTGAGCGTCCTTTTTTGGCCGCAGAACGGCGTCGCCTCCGCCGACACCCTAGGTCTCTTGGCCGCCTTCGTCTCAAGCGTGGGCGCCGCGGGCAACCTCGTCGCACAAAGCCTCTGGTCCAAGAAGGACGACGCGCGCGTGCTCAACGCCTGGTCCATGTCGCTCGGCGCGATCTTAATCCTCGGCCTGCACTTCGTCTTCGAGCGCGGCGCCGCCGTCGCATGGAGCCCCTCCAACATCGGAGCGATCTTCTACCTCGCGATCCTGGGGACCGTGGTGGCCTTCCTGTCCTACTACAAGCTCATCCACGAACTGCCCGCGACGCAAGTGAGCATGATCACCTTGATCTTCCCCGTCGTCGCGATCCTGCTCGGCTGGCTCGTCCTGGGCGAAAAGCTCGGCCTCAACGGCTTCCTCGGCATCGCCCTCATCATGGGCGGCGTCAGCCTCGCGCTCGTCAAACGCCGCGTCTAGGTGTCAGGCCTTCAAGTATTCTGAGTATGGGCCAATTTGGCCACAGAATACTGCAACAACGGGATGCCAGGCACCGACTAACGAAGAAAGTTCTTGAGCATCCGCAGGCCGAGGGGAGTGGCCACGGACTCGGGATGGAACTGGACGCCTTCGACGCGTCGATCAAGAAGCCGCAATCCCATCAAAGATCCGTCCTCGGCACGCGAAGTCGCTACCATGTTTTTCGGCAGCGGCTCGGCCGCGACGAGACTATGATATCGCGCCACCGTGACTGTTGAAGGCAGTCCCTTGAATACTCCTTTGCCGTCGTGAGTTACCAAACATGTCTTTCCGTGCATGAGCCGTTTGGCTCTCACGACAGGTCCGCCGTTCGCGAGGGCAATCGCCTGATGCCCTAGGCAAACCCCCAACACAGGGATCGTGGCCGGCGCTTTCTTGATGAGTTCCAGCAAGACCCCGGCCTCTTCAGGACGGCCCGGACCGGGCGAAAGGATGATCCCCTTCGGCTTGAGCGCCAAAAGATCCTTGACCGTCATCGCGTCGTTGCGCACGACGCGACATTCCGCGCCGAGCGAGCGCACCGCTTGATACAAGTTGTAAGTGAACGAGTCGTAATTGTCGAGAAGAAGAATCACGGCGCCCCCTTCAGCGCCCGGCGCAGTCCCGCGAGCTTGTGCAGGACCTCGTTCCACTCCGACGCGGGCTTGGAGTCCGCGACGATGCCCGCGCCCGCCTGCAGGCGCACGATCGGTCCGCGCAGCTCGAGCGAGCGGATCGCGAGGCAGGAGTCCAGGTTGCCCGCGAAGTCGGCCTGCACCACCGCCCCGGCGTAGAAGCCGCGCGTGACGCGCTCCAGACCCGCGATGATCTCCATCGCGCGCACCTTCGGCGCGCCGCTCACCGTGCCCGCCGGAAACGACGCGACGAGCGCGTCCCACGCCGTCATGCCCTTGTCCAGACGGCCTTCCACCTCGCTGACGAGGTGCATGACGTTCGAGAAGCGCCGCGTGATCATGAAGCGAGCGACCTCGACCGAGCCGGGCGCGCAGACGCGGCCGAGGTCGTTGCGCGCGAGGTCGACGAGCATCAGGTGCTCCGCGCGCTCCTTTTCGTCGGCGCGCAGCTCCTTCTCGAGTTTAAGGTCCTTGGCGCGTGTCGCGCCGCGCGGGCGCGTGCCCGCGATCGGGCAGTTGCGCGCGACGCCGTTCTCGACGCGCACCAGGCGCTCGGGCGAAGCGCCGATCCAGGCGCGATCCCCATCGATGAGGCAGAACCCATAGGGCGTCGTATTCGCCGCTCGCACCGCGCGATAGACGCCGAACACGCCCGCTTCGACGCGTCCCTCAAAGGGCTCCGACAGCACGGCCTGAAAGACGTCGCCAGCGACGATGTGCTTTTTGATCTTCGCCACGCGCTTGAGGAAGGTCGCCCGCCCGCGCCCCGGCTTGAGCGGCAGCGGCTGCTTCGGCAGAGCGGGCGGGGGCACGGCCGAGGCCCCGCGCAAAATCGTCTTAAGGCTTACCGCCAGTTTCTCGGCGCGCCTGCGTCCGGAGGCCCCCGAAGCGAGAGCGCTCAAGGTCGCGCGGCCGTTCTCGACGATCACGGTCGCGTTGAAGAGCATCATGAACCCTTCGTCGACGTTCGCGTTCATGTGGACCGGCTCGAGGTGGCGGATCATCTCGTAATCGAGGAGGCCGACGGCGCCCGCGTCGAAAGGACGGCCGCCCCGGGTTTGGATCTTGGCCAGCCGCTCTCCGAGGGCGGCGAACGGCTCGCCCGGAATCTTCTTCTTGCCGCGCGCGGTGACCGCGTAGAGACGCCCTTTAATGACGCGTAAAGTCTCGAAGGGCTCGACGCCGATCCAGGCACGGCGGCGCCCCTCTTCGTTCTTTTCGATCAAGTACCCACGCCCGTTCTCTCCCGCGAGCCGCTCGAAGCAAGTCGCGGGGTCGAGGCCGGTCAGGCCGAGACTGATTTTAACGACACTCAATCGTTTGGTCATTGGCTGTACGACTGATAATCACTATTCCCGGGAAGAGTTTCCGGACACCCGACTGTTTCCAGGAAACAGTGATTATCAGCAGTAAATTATTTTTTCTTCTTCAGGAGATGATCCAAAGCCTCGACATAGGACGCGGCTCCCTTACCGTAAAACTGCGCGACGCAAACGGGCTCAATCACCGAATTTTTGCGGAACGGCTCCCGTTTCTTGATGTTGGAGAGGTGCACCTCGACGGTCGGCACCTCGATCGAGGCGACAGCGTCGCGCAGCGCGTAGCTGTAGTGGCTGTAGGCGCCGGGATTGAAGACGACGCCGTCGGCCCATTTACGGTGAGCGTGCAGAATGTCGATGAGCTCGCCCTCGTGATTGGATTGCCGCGCGCGGATCGTCGCGCCGTTCTTCTTCGCGTGGGCGGCGAGCTTGGCATTGAGTTGCGCCAAGGTCATCGTGCCGTACACCGACGGCTCGCGCTCGCCGAGCAGGTTGAGGTTCGGCCCGTTCAACACGAGAATGTTCTTCAAAGGATCTCCCGCACGGCGCGCAGTATTTCTTTATCCGAGACGAACGCGGTGATGGGGCGCCCCGGCGCGCGCAGCAGGACGAAGCGGGCGCGGCCGCCGCGCGCCTTCTTGTCGCGGCGAGCGTGCTCGAGCAGGCGGCGCGGTTCCACGCGGCGCGGCAACGGCACCGGCAAGGTCGCGAGAAAGCGGTCGGCCTCCGCGGCGAAGCTCGCCTTGAGGCCTGAGCAGCGGTGCGAGAGGCGCAGCGCGGCGCGCATGCCCCAGATCACGGCCTCGCCGTGGCGCAGGACGCCCAGGCCGGCGGAGGACTCGAGCGCGTGGCCGAGCGTGTGGCCGAAGTTGAGCAGCTCGCGCGGGCCCTTGGTCTCGCGCTCGTCGCTGTCGACGATCTTGCGCTTCCAAGCCGCGCAGCGCTCGACGACGCGCCCGGTCAACCTGGCGTCGCCGGCCATCAGGGCGTCGATATTTCCGACGATGAAGGCCCACAAAGACGGCTCGAACACGAGCCCGTACTTCAAAGCCTCGCCGAGACCCGAGACGCGTTCACGCGCGGGCAAGCTCCTGAGCACCTCGGGATCGCAAACGACGGACACGGGGCGATGGAAGGTGCCCGCAAGGTTCTTGCCCCCGGAGAGATTAATGCCCGTCTTGCCGCCCAGGCCGCTGTCGAGCTGGCCGAGAAGCGTCGTGGGCACGCTGACCCACGGGATACCGCGCTGATAAATCGAGGCCGCGAATCCCGCCGCGTCGGTCACGGAGCCGCCGCCGAGAGCGACGATGGCCGAGTCGCGCCCGAGACCGGCGGCGAGCATCGTCGTCATGAGATCGGAGACCGAGTCCCAACTTTTTGCGGCTTCGCCGGACGGAAGCAGATGGCGCAGGACCTTGAAGCCAGCGCGCTGCAGAGACTTTTCGACACCGGGCCCGAACCGGCGCCACGCGCCGGCTTCGGACACCAAGGCGACGCGGCCCGACGGCGCCAGGCCACGCGTCCACTCGCGCGCGCTCAGACGCGCGCCGGGCTCGACGAACAGTTTCTCGAAAGTCATGGCAGTCTCCCGGCGATGAGAGTCGCCGCGACCTGGGGCGAATTGCGGGTGGTGGAAACGGTCCAGTCGGCCGCCTCATACGCCGCGCGGCGAGCCCGCAATAATGCGCCCACGCGCGCCGACAGCGCGCCGCCCGCGAGCAGGGGCCGCGTCGCGCGCACGGGTCCCAGCCGGCGGACGAGCTCCGCGCGGGAACAAGCCAAATTAACGAGAAAACCGGTGCGGGCGACGAGCGCCTTATTCTTGGCGCTGAGCAAGGTGCCCCCGCCGAGCGCGACGACGGCGCGGCCGCGCTTGGCGGCACGCGCAAGCGCGCGCGACTCGAGCGCTCGGAACGCGGCCTCGCCGCGGCGCGCGAACAGCGACGCGACGCTCGAGCCCGCGGCGCGTTCGATGGACAGGTCAAGGTCGATGAACGGGCGCCGCAAGAGCGTCGCGAGCTCGCGCCCGACGGCGGACTTACCCGCGCCCATGAACCCCGTCAGGTAGACGATCTGCTTCATGCGCGCCATGCCTTGAGCCTCGGCAGAATTTCATCCATCGAATCGCCCCCGAACTTGGACAGGATCGCGTCGGCCAGCACGAGGCAGACGAGAGACTCGCCGATCACGGCGGCCGCCGGCACCGCGCAGGCGTCGGAACGCTCGATGTGCGCCTTCGCGGGCTTCATCGTGCGCAGGTCGACGGAGTCGAGCGGATTCATGAGCGTCGCGATCGGCTTCATCGCGGCGCGCACGATAAGAACCTGTCCCGTGCTCATGCCGCCGTCGAGGCCGCCCGATCGATTGGACCGGTAGCCCACCTTCTTGCCCTTAGGCTCGTAGGCGTCGTGCGCCTGAGAACCGGGCAAGGCCGCGCCGCGAAAGCCGTGGCCGATTTCCACGCCCTTGATCGCGTTGAGCGACATGACCGCCGCCGACAGCGGAGCCTCGAGGCGGCGATCCCACTGCGCGTAGCTGCCGAGACCGACGGGAAGGCCCTCCGCGAGCACTTCGAAAACGCCGCCAACGGTATCGCCCGCCGCCTTGGCTTCGTCGATGCGCGTCACCATACGCTTGGAAAATCCCGGGTCCGCGCAGCGGACCGGGTCGGCATCGGTTAAGGCATTAAGCTTGGAAACAGGACAGGCCAAGGGCTTGTCATCAGTCTCTCCGCCGATCGCGGTCACACGACTGGCAACGACGACGCCGCACACCGACAAAAACCGCCGCGCAGCGGCGCCAAGCGCCACCCGCATCGCGGTTTCACGCGCGGACGCACGCTCGAGAACGTTACGCATGTCGTCAAATCCATATTTTATTTTACCCACGAGGTCGGCATGTCCCGGTCTCGGAATATCAACGCGGCGGGCCGAAGGCCCGTCCGCGGGTTCCGCACCCATAATGGATTCCCAATTTTTGAAATCAAGATTGGAGATCATCAACCCAAGTGGTGATCCAAGCGTTTTCCCCGCGCGAATTCCCGACAAAATTTCCACTTTGTCGCTCTCTATCTTTTGCCGGTTCCCCCGCCCGTGGCCCTTCTTCCGCCGCATCAGATCGGCCTGCACATCGGCCGCGGCAAGCTCCAGTCCCGCGGGAAGCCCCTCGAGTATTCCCACCAAGGCTTTGCCGTGGGATTCCCCCGCCGTTAGGTAACGCAGATTCATGAAAGCTCCTTGATGAGACGCTCCGCTAACGCGGCGCGTCGAGCGCCCAATGGCGCCGTAAAAAATTCGTAGCCTCTCAACGCTTGGCAGGCCAGCATGCCCGTTCCGTCGTAAACACGAGCGCCCATCCGTTTCGTCTGCCGTTGAAACGCCGTCTCCTTCCCATACACCAAGTCCACCGCCGTCTCCGGCGCCCGTAACCCCGAGCCCGCTGGCGATTTATCAGGGTGCCCCTTCATCCCCAGCGGCGTCGCGTTGATCCAAATATCCGCGTTCCTCGCCGCTCCCGCAGAAAAGCTCGTCTTCGGAAAAGAGGGCGCCAACACGCGCGCACACTTCGTTGCCGTTAAAGTCGTTCTCCCCGTGAACCGCACGCTCTTCGCTCCTTCACGCGCCAGCGCCCATCCCGCCGCCCGCGCCGCCCCGCCCGCCCCGAAAATCAAAGCCGTTTTACCGCGTACGATCACTCCGGAGCGCCTCAACGCGTCCCGCAACCCGTCTGCGTCGGTATTATGCCCCTCGACCATCTTCCCGAACCGCAAAGTATTCACCGCCCCGAGCGCCTTCGCCGCCGGCGTCAGCCGCTCCGCCAAAACCGCCGCCTCAAGCTTGAACGGGATCGTGACGTTCGCCCCACTCCACCCCTTCGCCCGCGCCCGCGCGATCGCCTCTCCCAATCCGCCGTCCATCACCTCGACCGCCTCATACTCGATCTTGAATCCGAGCTCTCGGCCCAACGCCCGAAACAGCTTCGGCGATTTCGTATGCCCGATCGGTCTCCCGAAAATTCCAAGCTTCACGGAGCGATCCTCGCGAGGAAGTCCGTGTAAAAAGTGGGATACGAGATCTCCGCGCAGTCCGCCCCGCGCACCGTTCCCCCGCCGGCCAGGAACGCCCCGATGAAACCCGTCATCGCGAGCCGGTGATCCCCGAGCGAGTCGATCTCCGCCGCCGCGAACTTTTTCACGCCCGTGACGATCAAATCGTCCCCCTCGACGCGCGCCCCGGCACCCAGACGCGTGAGCAGGTCCGCGATGCCCGCGAGCCGGTCGCTTTCCTTGTGCCTCAGTTCCCCGAGCCCGCGAAAACGGCTCTCGCCCGCGGCCCGCGCGGCGGCCAGCGCCAGCACGGGCACCTCGTCGATGATCCCGGGAACCTCCGCGGCGCTCACCTCGACGCCTCTTAAATCGGACGACGAAATCATCAGATCCTCGACGGACTCCCCGCCTTCGCCCCGTCCCGGCTCGCGATGAATGTCGGCGCCCATGCGCGCCAGCACCGTCAGATAGCCCGTGCGCGTCGCGTTCGAGCCCACGCCGCGTACCGCGAGTTCGCTGTCCGGCGCCAAGGTCGCCGCCACGGCCCAGAACGCGGCCGACGACGGGTCCCCGGGAATTAAAACCTTGCCGGCGCGCAGCCGCGAGCCTCCCGTCACGCTGATTTTGTTGCCTTGTACTCCCACGGGCACGCCGAACGCCGCGAGCATGCGCTCGGTATGATCGCGAGTCTGGGCCGGCTCCGTCACGATCGTCTGGCCGTCCGCGTGAAGGCCCGCGAGGAGAATGGCCGACTTCACCTGGGCGCTGGGCATCGGCGTCGCGTATTCGATTCCGCGCAAAGCCCCGCCGGTCACTGCGAGCGGCGCCGTGCCCGCCTCGCTGAGCCCGATCGTCGCCCCCATCAAGCGCAGCGGTTCGGCCACGCGCTTCATCGGCCGGCGCATGAGCGAGGCGTCGCCTATGAAACGCACGGCGAAGCCGTGCCCGGCAAGCACGCCCGCGAGCAACCGCATCGTCGTGCCGGAGTTACCCGCGTCGAGGTCCCCCGCCGGGGCCTTGAGCCCGCCCAGGCCCGCGCCGCTTATTTTGACCGACGGCGCCAGTCCCGTGATCCCGACGCCGAGCGCCTGCAGGCAGGTCCGCGTCGAGTTCACGTCCGCGCCGAAGGACAGTCCCTCGATGACGGATTCCCCATCGGCCAAAGCGCCCAAGATCAACGCGCGATGCGAGACCGACTTGTCGCCCGGCACGCGGACCTCGCCCAGAAGGCGGCCGCCACCGGGGACGGTGCGATCCCTCACCCGCGTCCCTTGAGCGACGGGGTCGCCATCGAGCGCCCGAGCGCGCCCGCGATGGCGGCCATGTCGCGCATGAGCACCGCGAAATCGTCGGGATGCAGCGCCTGCGGCCCGTCACACAGCGCCTGATCGGGCCGGTCGTGCACCTCGATCATGATCCCGTGCGCTCCGGCCGCGACGGCCGCGCGCGCCATCGGCGCCACGCGCGCGCGCACGCCGGTGGCGTGGCTCGGATCGACGATGATGGGCAGGTGGCTCAGTTCCTTCACCGCAGGGACCACGTTGAGGTCGAGCGTGTTGCGCGCGTGGTCGGAGAACGCCCGGATGCCGCACTCGCACAACAACAACTTGGCGTTGCCCTCGCTGAGGAGGTACTCCGCCGACAACAGCCACTCGTCGAGCGTCGCCGACAAGCCCCGCTTGAGCATGACCGCTTTCTTGAGCTTGCCGATGTCCTTGAGCAACGCGAAGTTCTGCATGTTGCGCGCGCCGACCTGTAAAACATCGGCGTACTCAGCCACATCGTCGAGCGAGCGCTGATCGAGCACCTCGGTGACGATCGGCAAGCCGGTTTCTTTTTTAGCGGCCGCTAAAAGCTGCAGGCCCTTTTTTCCCAGGCCCTGAAACGCGTACGGAGAAGTGCGCGGCTTGAACGCTCCGCCGCGAAGCATGTGCGCCCCGGCCTTTTTGACCGCGCGCGCGATACGCATCATCTGTTCTTCGCTTTCGACCGCGCAGGGACCCGCGATCACGATTAACCCAGGTCCGCCGATGACATACGGACCGACCGGTACGAGAGTGTCGGCATGCTGGAAATCGCGTCCCGCGAGCTTGTAGGGTTTGGAGACGCGCACCGCTTCGCGCACGCCCGGAAGAGAATCAAAAAGGTGCGGATCGAGGGCCCCGGAATTGCCGGTAATTCCGACGGCGACGCTCAGTTTGCCCGGAATGACGTGCGGTTTAAGTTTAAGGGCCCGTACTTTGGCCAACACGTCGTTCAGCTGCTTTTTCGTGTGGTCCGACTGCATTAAGATTAACATGTCGTTAAAGCTCCAAGGCGGCGATAAGTTTTTTCGCCAGTCGCCGTACCGCCGCCGGCCCGCCGGTAAAGTTCTCTTTGACGATTGCGCTCCCAACAACAACCCCGGCGGCATATTTGGCTAAATTTTTCGCCTGAGCCGGTTCCGCTACCCCGAACCCAACAAGGAGGGGTTTTTTAATGAGCCGTCGAACGTGTTCCAGCCGTTCGGCTATGTCCAACTCCAAACCTTTCCGCACGCCGGTCACGCCTTGCCGGCTGACGTAGTACGCCGTGCTCCCCGTGAGCTTCCCAATCCGTTTCAGCCGTTCATCCGTCGTGGTCGGCGACGCCAACAGAACCAGTTCTATCTTCCGCTTTCTCAGCGCTTTCGCCGTTTCTAAAGACAATTCCGCCGGCAGATCCACGATCAGCACCGCGTTCACGCCCGCGCCCGCGCATTCCTTCGCGAACTTCTCATACCCCAGGCGCATGATCGGATTGAGGTAGGTAAATAATATCGTCGGGATATTTATCCCATCAGCTCGCAACACCTTCACGAATTTAATCGCCTTCGTGAGGCTCATTCCCTTGGCCAAGGCTCGTTGCCCCGCCGCCTGAATCACCGGCCCATCCGCCACCGGATCGGAAAACGGCACTCCGACTTCTAAGATATCCGCCCCCGCCGCCGCGAGCAGCCGCGCCGCCATCAGGCTCGCCGCCCAAGACGGGTCCCCCGCCACGAGAAACGGCACGAACCCCGCGCGCCCGAACGCCCGGCGTGCGGCCAAGGTGCGCGCGAGGCTTACGGGCATAGCGTCCCCAAATCTTTATCGCCGCGTCCCGACAAATTCACGACGACGAGCGCGTTCTTCTCAAAGCGGGCCTTGTGAAGATACGCCAAAGCGTGCGCGCTCTCGAGCGCCGGCAAAATCCCCTCGAGGCGGCACAACTCGTGCGCGGCGCGCAGCGCCTGCGCATCCGAGGCATGAGCGTACCTCGCCCGCCCCGTGCGCCGCAGCTCCGCGTGCTCCGGGCCGATCGCCGGATAATCCAACCCCGCCGAAATCGAATGCGTCGGCAATACCTGACCGTTCTCGTCTTGAAGCAGGTAGGTATATGTGCCGTGCAAGGTCCCCGGCTTTCCGCCCGCGAACCTGGCCGCGTGCTTTCCACGCCCCATTCCGGTGCCGCCCGCCTCGACGCCCGTGAGCCGCACCTTCTTGTCGTTCAGGAAGGCGGTGAATATCCCGATCGAGTTCGACCCGCCGCCCACGCAGGCCACGACCTCGCGCGGCAGGCGCCCTTCTTCCTTCAAGATTTGCGCGCGTGCCTCATGGCCGATCACCGACTGGAAATCACGCACCATCGACGGATACGGATGCGGTCCAAGCGCCGATCCCAGAACATAAAAAGTCTCTTTGCTGTCCGCGGACCAAGCCCGCAGGGCCTCGCTCGTCGCGTCCTTGAGCGTCTTCGAGCCTGACTCGACGGCCACGACCGTCGCGCCGAGCATTTTCATTCGCGCCACGTTGGGCGCCTGGCGCGCCATGTCCTCGGTCCCCATGTACACGACGCAGGGCAGTCCCGCGCGCGCGGCCGCGGCGGCCGTCGCCACGCCGTGCTGGCCGGCGCCCGTCTCAGCGATGACGCGCTTCTTCTTCATGCGCTGCGCGAGGAGGATTTGTCCGACCGTGTTGTTGATCTTGTGCGCTCCGGTGTGGGTCAGGTCCTCGCGCTTGAGCCACACGCGCAGGCCGAGTTCCGCGCTCAAGCGCCCGGCGAAGGTCAGGGGCGTCGGCCGTCCCACGAAAGTGGACAGTTCACTCTTCAGAGCGGCCTTAAAACGGGGGTCGCGTCGCGCCTGCGCGTAGGCCGCCTCGAGAGCCCGCAGGGGCTCGATCAAGGTCTCCGGCACGAAGGCGCCGCCGAAAGGTCCGAACCAGCCGGACGCGCGCGTTCGACGGGCAGAGGGGTTTGCCATGGCCCTGAAGGATAGCAGACCCCCCCATAGTTGTCCATGCGAGGCGCCAGGGAAGAAGCTCTCCCCGGGGAGAGCATTTATCGCGAATTCGAGATATTAACTCGCCCCGGAGCCAGTGATGATCAGTCGTAGTTCGGATTACCCTCGCCTTTACCCGATTTTAAGACGATCGACACAGGCCCGCCATCGAGTCCCGCTACCCTGCCTTCATGGATAAAAAGACCGCCTGGTTCCCGGCCGTTTTCGCGCTGGCCTCCGCCGCCTTCTACCTCTTTGCTCTCGGCAGTAAGGAGCGCTCGCTCGCGGGGCAATACGAGACCGTCAAGGTTCTGATCGCGCGCACCGACATTCCGGAGCGCACCTTGATCACGCCCGGCTTGCTCGAGGTCTCCGAGGTGCCCCGCCGCTTCCTCGCCCAGGATGCGATAGAAGTCCGCGTCGCCTCCGACATGCGCATGGTCGAGAACACGGTCAGTCGCGTGCGCATCCCCAAGGGCAACCAGGTCAGCCTCTCGACCTTGATGCCGCTCTCGCCCGATTCGGGTCTGGCGCTCAAGGTTCCCCCCGGCTACCGCGCCGCGGTGCTCGGCATCGACAACGAGATGCGGACCTTGGTCAAGCCCGGCGACCGCGTCGACGTCCTCGTCACCTTCGACGCGGTGATGAACGACGGCCGCCGGGAAAAGGCGACCGCCACCATCCTGCAGAACATCCTTGTCATCGCCGTCGGCCGGAACCTGGGCCAGGGCATGACGAGCGGTCAGTTCAAGCTCAGCGCCGAAGCGGAAGACAAGTCGTCCGCGTTCAACGAGAAGTCGGCGATCAGCCTCGCCGTGAACCCGCGCGAGCTCCAGTTCCTGGCTCTCGCCGGCCAGCAGGGCACGACCTCGATCGGGCTGCGCTCGCCGGGCGACACCGAACTGCACCCGATCAGCCCCTCCATGCTGCGCCAGCTCCTCGGCGGGTAAATGCTAGATTCCCCGCGGCATGGACGCCCTCGTCGCCGCGGCCGTCGAGATCTACCGCTCGCCTGAGTTCAAAGGCGTCGTGGGCGCCTTCATATTCCTGGGCAGCATCAACGCCGGCTTCTGGATTCTCGCGACGGTTATGAGCTCGTTCGTGGACATCTTCTCCGAGCTGTTCTTGGAGGAGCTCTGGAGCGTGATCGCGATCCTCTACAACATCGCCTTGGCCGTATTCTTTTCAGCGATCCTGTTCGTTTCGGCGACCAAAGGGGCGGCGGCGAAGGAACTCCTACTTCGTCAGGGCTGTGGCTTCGTCATGCTCTATATCGCGCTTGGCGCGGCCTACATGGACAAAACCCACCATATTCACGACGATGCCCGTCCGGGCTACGCCTTGGGGCTGGTCTCCTACCTCATCTTTGCCGCGTTTCCGCGCCTGGTCGCCTATCCGGAGCTCGGGACGACGGTCGTCCTGCTGAAATCGCTCTCCGACAGCTGGATCGGCAAGGTCCTGACCGTCTTCATGGTTGGACGCATCGCCTGGGGCATCGCCCACAAAGGCCTGCGCGAGATGTTCTACCACCTCAGCCCCTTCCTTTGGTTCGTGGGTGCCCTGAAACACCCCCCCATCCGCGTCCGACGCAACGAGTAGGGGTCTGACCCCGTGTTGTACGCGAGGAAAAGTGGGAAAGTGGGAGGCCTGACACCAAATAAGAACCCCCTCGCAGCGAGCTGCGAGGGGGTCTGTTTCAGGCGGAGTTCGTCAGCTGATTAGAGCTTGCGAACGTTGCCGGCGCGGGGTCCCTTCTCGGAAGACTCCACGTCGAACTCGACGGCCTGATTCTCGGCCAAAGTCTTGAAGCCATCGCCCAGGATGGACGTGTGGTGAACGAAAAGGTCCTTGGACCCGTCGTCCGGCGTGATGAATCCGAAGCCCTTCTGATCGTTAAACCACTTCACTTTTCCGGTAGCCATTGTCTTGTATGTCCTCTTTCTTGCGTCTTGCTCACGTACGTCTTATGTGGCGCGGGAAACTTTTTCCCTTACCTACATTGTAGCACGGTTTGACCTCGTCGAGGATGCCATTTTGTTACGAAAAGGGAGCTTATTTTCGACGGGCAGAAGCGAAGAAAGCGCGCATTCGAGGGGCGGATTTCACTCCGGGGCGGCTCTCGATCCCGGAGCTCACGTCCAGCGCCCAAGGATGGGAGAGGCTGGCGGCCGCTCCCGCGTTCTCGGGGGTGAGGCCACCGGC
>JAYTIP010000285.1:0-5315 GCA_043731745.1 Elusimicrobiota bacterium
CTTGCCGCCCTCGAGGACGAGGCCCATCGCGATGCCGGCGCAGGCGGCCTTCATGGGCACGCCGGCGTCGAACAAGGCCAAGGAGCCGCCGCAGACGGAGGCCATGGACGAGGAGCCGTTGGACTCCCAGATCTCGGAGACGACGCGCAGCGTGTACGGGAACTCGTCGACGGGAGGAAGCAGCGCGGCGATCGAGCGGCGCGCGAGCGCGCCGTGACCGATCTCGCGGCGGCCGGGTCCGCGCTCGGGGCGGACTTCGCCGACGGAGAAGGAAGGGAAGTTGTAATGGAGCATGAAGCGCTCCTTATATTCCCCTTCGATGACGTCCATGATCTGCATGTCGCCCGGGGTGCCGAGCGTCGCGGAGCAGAACGCCTGCGTCTGGCCGCGCTGGAACACGACGGAGCCGTGGAGGCGCGTGAACGGCTGCATCATGATTTCGATCGGGCGGATTTCTTCGAAGCCGCGGCCGTCGGGGCGCTGCTTGGCGTCGAGCGTGAGCGCGCGGCTCTCGGTGTAGAGGATGTCTTCGACGATCTTGCCCACCCACTTCGAACCGTCGAGATAAGCCGGATCGGCTTTCTTCTCGTCGAGCTCCTTCTTGACGGCGTCCTTGAGCTCGTCGACCTTCGCGTCGAGGCCGTGCTTGTCGAGCTTGGCGCGCAGGGCGTTCTTGATGCCGTCCTGGCACTTCTGCTTGACGAGCGCGGTGACGGCGGCGGGAATCTCGACGGCCTTCGGGTACTTCTTGACGATCTTGCGGCCCGAGGCCTCGGACTGCGCGACGAGCTTGAGCTGCAGCTCGCAGAGCTTGTTGATTTCCTTCTGGGCGATGTCGAGCGCCTCGGCGAACACTTCCTCCGAGACTTCCTGGGCCGAGCCTTCGACCATCAGCAGGGCGTCCTTCTTGCCGGCGACGACGAGCTCGAGGTCCGCGAGCGAGCGCTCTTCCCACGTCGGGAAGATCACGAACGCGCCGTTGACGCGGCAGATGCGCAGGCCGCCGACGGGTCCGTTCCACGGGGCGTCGGACAGCATGAGCGACGCGGAGGCGCCGGTGATGCCGAGGACGTCGGGATCGTTCTGGAGGTCGCACTGCACGACGATCGACTGCACCGAGGTCTCGAAGTTCCAGCCTTCGGGGAACAGCGGGCGGATCGGGCGGTCGATGAGGCGGGAGGTCAAGGTCTCCTTGTCGCGGGGGCGCATCTCGCGCTTGAAGAAGCCGCCGGGGACGCGGCCGGTGGCGTAGGCGCGCTCGCGGTAGTCGGAGGTCAGGGGCACGAACATGACGTCCTTCGGGTTCTTCTGGACCGTGGACGCCGTGAACACGATGGTGCCGTCGAGGTGCACGGTGACGGCGCCGCCGGCCTGCTTGGCCAAGGTGCCGGTCTGCAAAGTAATGGTCTTACCGCCCACAGTCTCCTGTAGGCTAATCTTTTGGTTGAAGCTCATGGGTTATTTCCTCAGATCCAACTGCTTCAGGATCGTGTTGTAGCCCGTCAGGTCGCTCTTCTTGAGGTAGGCGAGAAGGCGACGGCGCTGGCCGACGAGCATCAGAAGTCCGCGCTGGGAAGCGTAGTCCTTCTTGGAGCCCTTGAGGTGACCGGAGAGCTGCTTGATGCGCTCAGTGATCAGGGCGATCTGAACCGACGTGGAGCCGGAGTCTTTCTCGCCTTTCCCGTGCTTCTTGAACATCTCGATTTTGTTTTCTTTCGTGATCATATTGTGTCTATTCTACGAAACCTCGACGGGTCCGTCAAGGTTTGCGTTTTTTTCTGTTTTCCGGGCCCAAGGGCAGGCGTACCGTGAAAATGCAACCGGAGCCCGGGGCGTCGGCGAACTCGATCCCCCCGCCGTGCAACTCGGCGAGGCGGCGCGCGATGGAGAGGCCCAGGCCGAGGCCGCGCCCGCGCGGGGGCAGGTCGGCGGCGGGCGTGCGGCCCAGGTCGAAGACCTGGCCCTTCATGGAGCCGGGTAAGCCGGGTCCCTTGTCGGCCACGCGCAGGACGGCGTCCGATTCCTGGCGCTCGAGGCTGACCGCGATCTCGCGGCCCCGCGGCGAATACTTGACGGCGTTGGAGATCAGAATCCACGCGAGCTGGCGGATGCGCGCTTTGTCGGCGGGCGAGCGCAAGGACGGCGCGGACACCGTCAGGGCGAGGTCCTTGGCTTCGGCGGCAGGGCCAAGGGATTTCGCCGCTTCGCGGACCGCGGCGCCGAGGTCGGTGGGCTTGACGGCGAGGCGCAGCTGGCCCGTGGCGGCCTGCGAGGCGTCGCGCAGCTCGCCGATGAGGCGCTTGATGTCGTCGAGGTTTCGCAGCATGGTGGCGACGGCCTTTTGCGATTCCGCCTCGTTAAGCTCGCCCTCGTGCAGCATCCACGCCCAGCCCGACGCGCTCGACAGCGGCGTGCGCAGCTCGTGAGAGATGACGGAGAGAAACTCGTCCTTGGCCGCGGCCGCCGCGTGCGCCTCGCTCACATCGGTCGCGACGCCGATCACGCCGGTGACCTTTCCGCCCCAGTCCAACTGCGGCGTGTAGCGGGTCTCGAAAGTCAGCGGCCCGACCGGGACCCTCGCGGTGAAGGCTTCGCCTTTCAGCGCGCGCCGGCAGTTTTCGAGGAGCTGGGGGTGGTCGCGGTAAAGGTCGAAGACGGACTGTCCCACGCTCTCGCCGGGCTTGCGTCCGAGCACCTCGAGCCCGCGGCCCTCGGTCAAAGTGAACACGCCCTCGGCGTCCAACGCAAAGAGGACGATCGGAGCGTTGGAGATGACGGCGCGCAGCAGTTCGGCGGCTTCGAGTCCGCCGTTACGCGCGCTCATCGAGCGCCTCCTTGAGGAGCGCCAACGCGGCGGTCGCGGCGCGGGAGCGCACGGTCTCGCGCGCGCCGTGAATCGAGAGGCGCTTGGCGCGCACGCGCGCGCCGGGCCCCGCCACGCAGATATGCACCAGGCCGACCGGCTTTTCTTTCGTGCCGCCGCCCGGGCCGGCGACGCCGGTGATCGAAATCCCGATTTTGGCGCCCGTCGCCTTGCGCGCGCCGGCGGCCATCGCGCGCGCGCTTTCCTCGGACACGGCGCCGTGCTTCTTGAGGACCGCGGCTTTGACGCCGAGCAGCTTCGTCTTGACCGAGTCGTCGTAGGCGACCACGCCGCCCAGGTACCAAGCGGAGGAGCCGGGAATCGAGGTCAAGCGCCCGCCGAGCAATCCGCCCGTGCAGGATTCGGCGGTCGCCGCGGTCAGCCGCGCGCGTTTAAGCCGTGCTCCGAGCGAGCCCTCAAGTGTCGCGTCCCCCTCGCCGTAGGACCAGCGGCCGACCGCGGCCTTAGTCTCGCGCTTAATAGCGGCGAGTTCGCGCCGCGCCGCGGCGGCCGTGCGAGCGCGCGTCGTCGCGTGGAAGGACACCTCTCCGCCCGAGGCGAGGATGGTGAAGGACGCGGCGGGATGGCGCGCGCGCACGGGGTCGAGCTTTTCGTCGGCCACGGACTCCGGCACGCCGACCAAGCGCAGGCTGAAGGACGCGGCGGCCTGACCGCGCGTGTGGCGCGCGGCCAACCGGGGCAGGACTTTCGTGAACAGCGGCGACATCTCCGGAAACGGCCCCGGTAAAAGAATCAAAGAGCGCGGCCGGCCGTCGCGCCAGCGGAACTCGAGTCGCTGGCCGGGAGCGGAGCCGGCGTTATTGGGGAGGACCTCCGCGCCGCCGATGACCTCCGCCTGGCGCTTGTTCTCCTCGGGCACGGCGACATGATAGCGCGCGAAGCGCTGGAGGATCACGGCCCAGAGTTTAGGGTCGAACTTCAGACCGCGGCCGAGAGCGGACGCGGCCGCCTCGCGCGTCAGGTCGTCGAAGGTCGGGCCCAGGCCCCCGCAGACGATCACCGCGTCGGCGGCGTCGAGCGCGCGTCTCAGCGCGGCGGCGACGGTCTTCTTCGAGTCGGGCACCGAGGATTCCCCCGCCACCTCGAAGCCCGCGCGGCGCAGGCGCACCGAAAGCCAGGCCTGATGGGTGTTGAGCTGTCCGGCCAGCAATTCGCTGCCGACGCAGACGAGGTAGGCTTTAGGGGTCCGTGCGCTCACTGATAAACGCCCGCGCGCGGCTCCGCCGGAGCGGGGCCGGCGTTGATCGCGCCGTGGCGCGCCTCGTACTTCTCGATATTGTCCTTGAGCGCCCACAGCAGGCGCTTGGCGTGCACCGGCGAGGTGATCAGGCGGGTGAGCACCTTGGTCTTCGGCGTCTGCGGCTGGAGGAACATAAGTCGAGCAGGAACTCGGTCTCGCTGTGGGTGATCAGCGCGAGGTTGGTGTAGAGCCCCCGCGCGATGATCTCGTCGATCTCGACCTGCAACGGCGCCTGGTTGTCTTCCATTGGGCGAGTCTACAACTTCGAGGTATCGATCGAGAAGCGATAGCGCACGTCGCCCTTGAGCAGACGCTCATAGGACGCGTTGATCGCGGACGGCGAGATGACCTCGACGTCGGCGAGCACCTTCTTCTTCGCGCAGAAATCGAGCATCTCCTGCGTCTCTTTGAGCCCGCCGATCAAAGAGCCGGCGATCTGCCGGCGGCCCATGATGAGCGGAAAAGCCGGCAGCGCCAGCGGTTGCGGCGAGGCTCCGACCAAGGCGAGGGTGCCCGCGGTCTTGAGCAGGCCGAGCGCCGCGG
Source organism: Elusimicrobiota bacterium (assembly GCA_043731745.1). Classification (GTDB taxonomy): domain Bacteria; phylum Elusimicrobiota; class Elusimicrobia; order UBA1565; family UBA9628; genus GWA2-66-18. The sequence goes on from JAYTIP010000285.1 coordinate 4,668, forward strand.
CGATGTCGTGCTGTCCGGACACCGTATCGACGATGAGGTCGAGCCGCCCGGCGTTCTTCGACATCGCGCCGGCGTCGGAGGTCAGCACGAAGTCGTGCGCGCCGAGGCGCTTCGCGTCGGGCTTCTTGGAGGCCGAGCCGCTGAGGACGACGACCTCCGCCCCCATCGCCGCCGCGATCTTGACGCCCATGTGGCCGAGGCCGCCCAAGCCGAGCACCCCGACGGTCGTTGCCTTGCCCGCGCCGAAACGCTTGAGCGGGGAGTAGGTCGTGATGCCGGCGCACAACAAGGGCGCCACGCGCTCAAGAGGCTGGTTTTTGCCGAGCGTCAGCGCGAAGGCCTCGTCGACGACGATGTGCGACGAGTAGCCGCCCTGCGTCGCGGTCTTGCCGTCCTTCTCCAGTGAGTTATAGGTAAAGGACACCGGGCCCGAGCAATGCTGCTGCAGGCCCCGCTTGCAGTTCGCGCACTTGCGGCAGGACTCGACGAGGCAGCCGACGCCCGCCAGGTCTCCGACCTTGAACTTGCTGACCTTCTTGCCGATCTTGGTCACGCGTCCGGCGATCTCGTGGCCGGGCACGACCGGGTGCGCCGCGGCGCCCCACTCGTCGCGCACGGTGTGCAGGTCGGAGTGGCAGATGCCGCAGA
>JAYTIP010000286.1:0-5648 GCA_043731745.1 Elusimicrobiota bacterium
TCAGGGACTGCACGCTCGCCTTGCCGAAGCTGCGCTGGCCCGCGACGACCGCGCGCTTGTGGTCCTGCATGGCGCCCGCGACGATCTCGGAGGCCGACGCCGAGCCCTCGTTGATCAGCACGACCATCGGCAAGGTCGGGTAGGGAGCCTTCGCCGCCGCGGAGAAATCCTGGCGGCTGTCGGCCTTGCGGCCCTGGGTGTAGACGACGAGCTTGCCTTCGCCGAGGAACATCGAGGCGACCTCCACACCCGCCGACAGCAAGCCGCCGGGGTTGTTTCGCAGGTCGAGCACGAGGCTCGTCGCCCCGTCCTTCTTGAGCTTGCGCAGGGCCTCGGCCGTGTCGTCGGCCGTCTTGGCGCTGAATTCGGCGATGCGCACGTAGCCGATGCCGCCGTCGAGCTTAAGAGACAAAGTCGACTCGATCTTCACGAGCTCGCGAGTGATCTCCACGCTGAGCGACTTCCAATCTTTGTCGGAACCGTCGTCGGGACCGCGCTCGAGCTTGAGCTTCACCTTGGTGCCCGGGGAGCCGCGCAAGGTGCGCAACGCGTCGTTCATGGTCATGTCCTTGGTGGCGACGCCGTCGATCTCGACGATCCGGTCGTTGGGCAACACGCCCTGGCGATAAGCGGGCGAGCCCGGCATCGGCGTCTGCACGGTGAGCCACTCGTCCTTGACCGTCAGCCGCAGGCCGACGCCGCCGAACTGGCCCTCGGTCTCCGTCTTCATCTCCCGGTGGACCTCCGGTTCCATGAACTGCGAAAAGGGATCGAGAGTGCGCACCATGCCGGTCGCCGCGCCGTAGATCAGCTTCTGCGCCTCGGGCTCGTCGACGTAGTTGTCCTGGATGTAGCCGAGCACGTCCACGAGGAGCTTGAGCTGTTCGTAGGTCTTGTCCGAGCCGGCCGCGTACGCGGGCCGGACGCAGAGTGCCACGACGACGGCCGCGGCGATCAAGTGACGCTTCATGTCGGTTCTCCTCATTTTCTTTCCAGCCATTCCGCCGGATCCAGGGCGTCGGTGCCGCGACGGATCTCGAGATACGCGCGACCGCCGTCCCCGTCCTTGGCCGCCCCCGCGCTGGCGATGCGTTCGCCGGCGCGCACCGCGGCGCCCTTGTCCTTTTCGATCACGCCGAGCTCGCCGTAGACGCTGAAGAAGCCGCCGCCGTGATCGACGATGACGACTTGCCCGTAGGAGCGAAACGGGCCCGCGAAGATGACGCTGCCGGGCGCGACGGCCGAAACGGGCGCTCCCGGCGCGCAGGCGAAGGTGGCCCCTTGGCGCACGGTCCAGGTTCCGAGCTGCGGGTCCCGTTCGCGTCCGAATGGCCGAACGATCTTACCGGCGACGGGCCAAGTCAACGAGTGCGACGCCCGGTCCAGGCGCGCCGTCGGACCCGGCTTACGATATTTGCCCGCTTGGACGAGCTTGTCGAGCAGGGCCGACATGGCCTTCGCCGACTCCTCGAGCTCCTTAGCGTGCCGCGCGGCGGCGGCGACCTTCACCTGGGTCTCCTGAAGCGCCGCCTTCTTCTCCTCGTACTCGCGGCGGCGGCCGTCGCGCTCGCTGAGCGCGCGGCGCCGGCTTTCGTCGAGATCGCGCGCCTGCCGGCTCGTCTGCGCCTCGGCCTCTTCGGTCTTGCGGCGGTAGCCGTGAAGGCCTTTGAGGTGGCGAGCCTTCTCGACGATCGCGTCGCGGCGAAACTCCTCGGCCCACAGCTCGCGCGTGCCGTAGGCGTCCGAACGCGAGGACGCGCCGGCCGCGTGGCGCGAGGCCTCGGACGCGATCGCCGCCGACCAAAAGCCCGCGACGCTCTTCGCCGCGTCCAAGCGCGACTTCAGGTCGCCGCGCCGCTTCTCCGCGCGGCGGATGTCGGACTGCAGCGCTTCGACGCGCTTGCTCGACTGCGCGTCGCGGTTCGCGAGGCCCTTCACGTCGGCGCCGAGCTCTTTTTCCGCGTCGCGTAGCTCCTCGAGCTCCTTGAGCGTCTGCTTGAGCTCGCCCTGGATGCGCGAGAGCTCCTGGCGCTTGGCCTTGAGCTGGGCGGCCGCCGGAGCGGAGCTCAGCGCGAGCAAGACGACGAGGCTCAGGAGTCGGCGCGCCATAGCGGCAGAGACCAGCCCAAGGTCGCGCAGGCGGCGATGAGCGCCGCTTGGGCGAGCGGCGCGGGCCAAGCCCACAGGCGCTCCTCACGCCGCAGGGGCCAGGCGATCATGACCGCGCACAGCAGGCCCGCGGCTCCGGCGCCCGCGGCCCACAGCACTATTTTCCGGGCCCCGGGCGCGGCTTTCGCGCCGCTGCCGAGCGTGATCAAAGCGACGGCCGCCAGGAAGCACAGCAAGGTGCTCAAGGTCATGCGCAGCAGGCGCGCGTAGAAGCGCAGGCGCAGGATGGCCTGGACCTGGCCGGGCTTGTAGCGCACGTCGGACCACTCGGCCAATCGCTGAGCGCCGTCGAGCCACGCGCCGAGATGGGTGAAGGACTCCGGAGTTGGGCGGACCTCGAAGGCCGAGGGAAGAGGATTGTCGCCGACGAGGGCGACCGACTCGACGAGCTCGGGGTCGTCGCGCTTGAGCGCGGCCAGGGCGTCGTCAGCGGAGACGAAGCGCACGTCCGCGACCTCGGGCGAGGCGCGCAGCTTCTCCTCGAGAACCTTCGCGCGCGATTCCTCGAGCGAGCCGTGTAGGAACAGAACCACGCGGAAATCGTCGCGCAGGGACGCCTCGAGCTTCGAGCAGTGGCGCTCGGCGAGCAGGAGGGTTTCCCCCGCCAGGCCTGCGGCCGAGGCAAGGGCCAGCAACGACAGCAGACGAGCCTTGGCTCCCATGCCGCGATTCTATGAAATGGCCCGGGGTCAGCGGTAGGGGACGAAGACGGCGAGGCCCGTCTTGACGGCCTCGGCGACGGTGGGCAGGGCGAGTAAGAGGGTGAGAAGGACGAGCCAGAGGCCGCGGCCCATCACGTACTGGATGAAGCCTTCTTTCTTAGGCGTCCCGGACGGGGCCGACGGCGCCGATTCGGCGGGGATCGTCGAGCTGATCTTGATCACGTCGGGCAACCCCATCACGCGGGACAGCTGGGACAGCGGCATGCTGCCGGTGACGACCGCCGTGGCACCGCCGCCGGGCAACGATTCGACGCCGTAAACGCGGTCGAGCTTGAAGCCGCCGCGATTACCCATCTCGCGCACCGACGCGGCGACCGATTCCTCGGGCTTGGCCGGGTCGCTCACGCGCAGTTGCACGACGAAATCACCGAGCACGCGGGAGTCCCCCGCCGGGCGCGAGCCGCGCTCGACCGACACGCGCGTGACGCCGTGACGCGCGATCGCGTCGCCCAGGCGCGAGGCCGGCAGCCAGCCGCTGATGCGCACGCCGCCGCCCGCCGAAGCCATGGGGTCGAAGCGCGCGTCGGGCCGGAACGACGCCGCCGCTCCAAGCCCGGCGACCGCGTCGCGCAGGGAACCGGCTTCCTTCGGATCGAGCTCGAGCGAGACGAACAGCATTCCTTCCGAGCTGGGCACGGCCAAATCGGGACCGGGCGCCGGAACCGGCTTGGGCGCCAAATCGGGCGCCGCCGGAGCGAGACCCGAAAGGCCGGGGCGCTTGGCCCCCGGAGCGGAACCGAGCAGCTTCGCACCGAAATCGTCGCGCGCCTGTTCGGCGGCCGCATCCTCGGCGACGCCGTGGACATCGGCTTGGGCTTTGCCGTTTTGCGGCGGGGGCGCGGCTTCCGTCTTCGCGAAGACCGACGAGTTCCGCGCCTTCTCATCGGGCCGGGAAGAGAGGGGGCGGCTCGGCGCGTCGGTCTTCGTCATGACGGGAGCAAAAGGGCGAGGCCGGGGGCGAGCGTGCGTTTCGGCGACGGGCTCGGCGGGTTTGATCTCCGGAACGAGTTTAGAGGGAACTTGAACCTTCGTCTCGGTCGCCGGGCCCTTCGGCGCGTTCTGCATGTACTGGTCGACGTATTCGTCGGGGTGCTTGTAGCCGCCGCCGTCTCCGTAGGACTTCGTGCCGAACGGGGATTCCTTGTCCGGCGGAGGAGCCGCGTGCGTCGTCGAGGAAACCAACACCGTCACGACGAGGGCGACCGGGAGTCGGCTCATGGTCCGATTCTACCACGAGACCGCTTCTAGGTCAATAGACCCGTATCGATGGGTCCAAAGACCCAGAGCTCAATCCGGGCCCGCAGGCCCGCGAGAGCCAAGCCGAGCACGGCCCCGATCGCGGCGGCCGCGGCGCCGTGAGCGACGGACATCCCCGCCGGCGGTCCGCCCGCGCCGATCGCGGCGATCGCTCCTGCCGGGGCCAGCAGGCCGAGGACGAGCCAGCCGCGCGGGTCGCCCAGGAACTTCGGCACGCAGGTGGCGCAGCCGTCCTTGGCCGCGGTCTCGCGCTTGCCGATTAAAATCAACGCGAGCGTGAGCGCGGGCGTCCCGATCAGGATTTCACGCCAGCGCCACGGCCACCACCACAGCGCGTCGGCCGCGGCCGAAAGACGGTCCACCGACTCCCACATCCCCGCGGCGCGAAGGGCCGCGCGCGGCGCCATCAACGCGACGAGCGCTGCGATCACGATCACGGCGGCGGCGAAGTCGCGCGTGCGCAGCGGCGCGCGCCAGCGCTTGCGCAACACGGGCCCTTCCGCGCCGAACAACGCCGCCGCCCCGACGGCCAGAGGCGCCGCCAAGGTCCACAAGGTCCAGCTGCGCGCGTAGGCTTCGCGCACGGAAGGCGGGGCCGCGGCGACCGCGAGAAGCCCCGCGACCGATGCCGCGGCGCAGGTCGCGGCCAAACCCGCCAAGGCCTCCGGCACGGGCGCGGCGATGGGCGCGTTCTTCGCCGTCCATCCGCGCGCGGCCCGTTCCGCCCAGAGGCCGCTGCGGGCGGCCAGCAGCGGACCCAAGAAGCCGATCACATAAAGGAGGAAGAGCCGCCCGCATTTTTCCGCTCCGGAAGGAGGGGCCGGCGGCGCGGCCGGCGGCAGCACCGTCGAGATCCCCTCGCCCTTCACGGTTTTGAGCGCTTCGCGCAGCGTTTCGAGCGTCTCGTCGAGGCCGGCCCCGGCGACGGGGCGCAGGATCAGCAGTCGCATCGCGCGTCCGTGCGCCGCGCGCAGCAACTGCGGACGGCGGGCGCCGACGGGCAAAGAGCGGACCCAAAGACGCTGGCCCGCGACGGTGGCCACGGGCGCGGTCGAGGCCGCGACCGGAATCAACCCCGCCGCCGAGACGACGGCGACGGTCTCGGGATCAAAGCCGGCCGGGATCTTCGAGAGATCCACGCCCGGCGGCAGTTCGAGAGCGCGTGCGCTGCCCGCGGAAGCGGTGGAGACGTCGATGCCGCGCGCCGCGAGCGCGGCGGACAGGCGGGTCAGCGCCTTCGCGTCCTTGGCCCACAGCGAGTCGGGCTTGGGGCCCCCGCCCGCGGCCACCAGGCCCAGAGCGTGAAGCTTCTCGACCTCGGCGCGCGAGAAACTCAAGACCTCGCCGCGGGCGACGAGCTCGGCGGCGTTCTCCTCGCGCAGAACGACGGCGGACACGCCCATGGCCTTGAGGCGCTCCCACAGCTCCGGCGTGGACGCCGCCGCGCGGCCGCCGAGCGCTACGAACGCGTCGACCTCGACCGCGGGCAGGACCGCGCGC
>JAYTIP010000287.1:0-10977 GCA_043731745.1 Elusimicrobiota bacterium
TGAGGCCCGCCTTCAGGCGTTCCTCCCGCGGAATCGAGCCGTGGGTCAAGGACGCGGGGTGGCTGATGAGCGACTCGACGCCGCCCAGGCTTTCCGCGAGCGAGAAGATCTCGCAGGACGAGATCATGCGCTTGGCGCGCTCGAGGTCGCCCTTGAGCTCGAGCGAAATCATGCCGCCGAAGCCCGACATCTGGGCCTTGGCGATCTCGTGACCGGCGTGCTGGGGCAGGCCGGGGTAATGCACCTTCGCCACCTCGGGGTGCGCGAGCAGGTGCTTGGCGACGATCCCGGCGTTCTCGCAGTGGCGCTCGACGCGCAGCTTCAAGGTCTTGGTGCTGCGCAGGAGCAGGAAGCAGTCGAGGGGCCCGGGCACCGCGCCGACGGAGTTCTGCAGGAACTTGTAGTCCTTGTACAGGTCCTCGTCGCTCGTCAAAATCGCGCCGCCGACGACATCACTGTGGCCGCCGATGTACTTGGTCGTCGAATGCACGACGACATCCGCGCCGAGAGCGAGCGGGTTCTGCAAGGCGGGCGAGGCGAAGGTGTTGTCGACGACGACCTTCACTTTTTTCGAATGGGCGAGCTTGGACAGGAGGCGAATGTCGGAGATGCGCAGAAGCGGGTTGCTGGGCGTCTCGAGCCACAAAATCTTGGTCTTGGGCGTGAGCGCCGCCTCGACGGCCTTGGCGTCGGTCGCGTCCACGAAGGAGAAGGTCACGCCGAAGCGCGCGAACACCTTGGTGAACACGCGGTAGGTGCCGCCGTACAGGTCGTTGCCGCAGACCACATGATCGCCGGGGTTGAGCGCTTCGATGATCGTCGAGGTCGCCGCCATGCCGGAGCCGAAGCACAGGCCGTGCTTCGCGCCCTCGAGCGAGGCCAAATTCTTCTGGAGCGCCTCGCGTGTGGGGTGCACGGTGCGGGCGTAGTCGAAGCCTTTGTGCTTGTCCGGATATTCCTGCACGTAGGTCGAGGTCAGGTACACCGGCGTCATGATGGCGCCCGTCGACGGGTCGGGGCTTTGCCCCGCATGGACCGCGCGCGTCGAAAATCCGAGTTCTTTGTCGCTCATGAGGTCATTCTATCAACTTTGACCCGGAGCGAGGGTTTTGGAGGGGTCAGTCTTTTTCGTCTGGCGTCTGTTCAAGCAAAACGCCGTGGCGGGATAAAACTTCCTCAAACTCGCGCCACAACCTGCCAACCTCAGACGGCTGATCAACACTGTTGACAGTAAATCTAATGCTCTCTATTTCAGAATCGGCATGCTTGAGCGCATCACGAATCGGCGCAGGAATATCATTTTCAAGGAGCGAGCATGCCTGCCCGATTCCGCGAGATAGCTTTTCGATGTCAACCTGTTTACGGCGATATGCGTGGAAAATCTCTAAAGCGATTCGAATGGGCGCCCGTTCTCTCAAGCTCATGGGGTTTTATATTTGTAGGGGTTGACGCTGATTACCAGGTGTCCGGCATTTTCGGTTACGACCTCCGCGTCGCCTATGCGATACAAAGTTCGCGGCACCCCATCGACCAATTGTGATCGGACTGAGCCCCGGACGATAATATCTTCCACGAATGTCGGCGAAAAGCTGCGTCCTTCGATTCTCGCGCCTTCGGTAAGACTACTGGGCATCATTCTTTGAACGGCGTGTTGCGTGTACAACCGCTCACCGATTTTCGCATATTCCCGCCCATTCACCATCTCCTTGGGATATTGCGCCCAGGAGTTCCACGGCAACTTCTGCAAGGTTGACACTTTCTCGCCGGCGGCCTGCTCTTCCGGAAGTAGCGAGCCTGCTTGAGACGTCGCAACTCGCTGAAAAGACTCCTGTCCTCCACGCAATGCCCCACCAACCGTCGGCCCAAGCGTATGCCACAATCTCGGCCCGCCAAAGACGAGCGCTCCGATCACAATCGGCGCTCCGATGAGTACCACAGAGTTCAGATAATTTCTACGCGCTTGCTCCGGCGAAACCTCCGCAGAGGGATTTAGACCTTCTTCGGATGACGTCGTGCCACGCGATAACGAGACTTTATAAAGCCCGAGCGCGGTCAACCCGACGCCGCCGGCAGCCAGCAATGGCAGTAAGGGGCTATCATGCTTCGGCTCCGGGTCCGTTATGGGCGCAGAGGAAATTACATCGACTCGATGGCTGCTCTGCTGAACATCAGCCTTTACGATCTCATAAAACTTCTGGACTCCGGGAGAAGTCGGATCAGCGTTCATCGCGGCCTGCGCATTCGCCCAGGTCGTAGCCATGTCCCCCCTTTTACGCGCCTCGATGGATTTCTGAACGAAGGACATGGCTTGAGGCGACATCTCGCGATTGGCTGAACCGGGCGTAACGAGAGCTGTTGGAGAGGCGCCTGAGACGAACTTCGGCGCGCCCCGCCCTTGCGACATTTTAAGTAGGCCAAGAGCCGACTTGTCCCTACCCCCGCTGGCTTCCCAGGCTTGCCGAGCGGCCTCGGCGGCGGCCGGGTAGTTCCCCTGTTCGTAAAGAATTTGCCCCTTCGCCCGGATGAGGTCGGGGCTTCCGGGATTCGCCGCAATCGCCTGCGTCAAAGTGTTCAGCGCCTGGCCGCGCTCCTCCTCACCCAAACGCGAGAGTATCTGCGCGTGTAATCCTTTGTTGGCCGGTGTCGGAGGCACGTGGGACAAGGTCCCGGCCAAATCGACTCGAAACTGAGCGGCGAAGGCCTTATACTGCTCGGGTGTTAGTTGACCGGACTCTCGGTCTCGTTGATTTTTCGCGAGGACACGTTCAAGCGCGACGAGCTCGGGAGCCGGCGGAGTTGCCGCTTCCTCGCCACGCGTGGGCGGAAGGGTCAAAAGCATTGCGACAGGAGCAATGCCGTCCTCATGTGCCTCCTCGGAGTATAACCCCGACTCGGCCTATATTCCACAGGGGCCTGACCCCTACCTAGGAACCGGATCGGTCGCTAGCTGGCGCGCGGAGTCGGTACGTGCGTGGGCTGTCGTCAGCCGTCCCCGGCCGAAGCGCTAGGCCGGGTCGGCCAGAACTTCGGCGACGATGCGCTCGACATCCTTCGTCTGAGGCTGGATGAAGTACTCGAGGTTCGGCGACAGGCCGATGCCGGGCGTCGCCTTGCCGGCGAGCAGGCGCGGACGAACCTTCATCTCGTAGAAGCACTCGTCGACGAGGCGGCGGATGAGGTGCTCGGCGAAATTGGTGATCTCGGTCTCCTCGTTGATGAAGACGACTCGACCGGTCTTCTTCACCGAGGCCTTGATCGCGTCCCAGTCGTAGGGGATCAGCGAGCGCAGGTCGAGCACTTCGACGCGGCCCTTGCCCTCGGCCTTGAAGCGGCGCGCGACATCGAGACAAATCGGGGCCATGCGTCCGTGCGTGACGATCGTGGCGTCCTCGCCGGCGTGGGAGATCTTCGCCTTGCCGATCTCGACCGAATACTCGCCGAGCTTGGGCCACTTGGCCTTCCACTTCGTGCGGTCGCCGAGCGGCGCGTCGATCATCTCGTGCAAGGTCTTCTCGTCGGGCTCGCCCGGAATGAGCTCTTCGCCCTTCGAGCGCAGCAGCGCCTTCGGCTTGAGGTAGAGCACCGGGTCGTTGCTCTTGATGGCCGAGATCATCAGGCCGTAGGCGTCGATCGGCGTCGACGGGCAGACGACCTTCATGCCGTGAAGCTTGGAGGCGACGGAGTCGAAGCTGTGAGAGTGATACAGGCTGCCGTGAATGCCCGAGCCCGTCGGGGTCATGACCACCATCGGCGTGTTGTACTTGCCGCCCGACGCCCAGTTGCCGTTGGCGGCGAGCTTGAGCATGTCGACGACATTGAAGATGTAGTCCACGAACTGGATCTCGGCGACGGGCCGTCCGCCGGCCCAGGCCAAACCGAGGGCCGCGCCGATGATGCCGCGCTCGTCGAGCGGGGAGTTCCACGCGTTGTCCAGGCCCTGCGTCGCGGTGAACACGCCGCCCAAAGGCGCGCCCACATCCTCGCCGAAAATCTCGGTCACGCCCAAATTCTTCTCGCCGTAGTGAAGGGCCAGCCGGATGGCCTGCGCCATGTTGGCCATGTTAGGAGCCCCCCTTCGTCGGATAGGAGCCCGGCAGGCCGTCGGCGAAGACATCTTCCCACACCGTCGCGGTCTCAGGGAACGGCTCGGACTTGACCTGCTTATGGGCCGCGTCGAGCGCGACGGCCTCGGCGTCCCACACCTTCTTGAAATCGGCGGCGGTCGCGAGCTTGCGCTCGATCATTCCCTTCTCTAAGAGCTCGATGCAGTCGGGCTCAGGAATTCGGTTGGCGCCGGAGGACGACGAGTGGCCGTACAGGCGGCTCGTGCGGGCCTCGAGCAGGTAGGGCTTGCGGTTCTTGCGCACATACGCGAACGCTTCCTCGAGCGCGATCCAGGACTCGAGCACGTCGTTGCCGTTTATCGTCTTGCCGGGCATGTCCGGGAACACCTTCGCCCAGTCGGAGATGTTTTTCTCGCCGTGCTGGGTGGTGCCCTTCGTCGAAATGCCCCAGCCGTTGTTGACCACGACGATTAGAATCGGAAGAGGGAGAACCGGACGGTTGGCCCAGACCAAGCACGAATGAAAGTCGCCTTCCGCGGTGCCGGCGTCGCCGCCGTTGACGATCGTGACGGCGTCGGTCTTCGCGCGCGCCTGGGCGATGCCGGTGCCGATCGAGGTCGAGTACTGCGTCTCGATCGTCGGGGACACGGGTACCACGTTGAACTCGGGGATCGCGTAGTGATTGACGAAGTTGCGGCCCTTCGAATAAGGATCGGTCGCGACGGAGCGCATCTGCCGCAGAGAGTCGATCGGCTTAGCGCCCATCGACAGAACGATGGCGGCCGAGCGGTAGTGCAGGTGCAGGAAATCGTAGTTCACGCCGTGGCCCTTCTTGACCTGCAATCCCAGCGGAACGTTAAACGCCTCTTCGCCGGGGCCGCCGATCCAGAAAAACCCATCGCCCCCCTTGCTCATCTTGATGAGGCGCTCTTCTAAGAGGCGGGCGCGGACCATGAGCTCGTGGATCTTGAGCAGCTTGGGGGCGCCGAGCTTCTTGTAGGCGTCGGGAGCGGCGGAGGACTTGGCAGGCGTCTTGGCGGTGGGCATCGACGGCATTCTAGAAAATACGGGGGTTCCCCTCAATAGGCGCTAGGTGCCGGGGTTTTAGAGATGAAGTCACGTCAACGATGAATATCTTCCACGGTCCTGACGGTCGCATTGGCTGACCGAAGAAGAAACGGAGCTGCTAAGCGAAGTAGCGATGCCAACAAAACCAACACCAATGGCATTCCGAGCACGACCACGAGAGTATCACGCCACAGCAGTCGTCCCGAATCAGACTTCTTTCGGATTTCTCGAGAGCAAACGAAAATAGTTATCGCATGGGTCAGCAGGAATGATACGTCGACTAACACGATAATAGACAGAAGAAAAGACTGTATCCGGTGCGTGGTGCATGGAATATCGGATGCGAAGCTGCAGGGATCTTGGCTCTGAACGACATTTGCGACCAGCCCTAGAAGAAAGAATAAAAAGATGAGTAGGCCTTCAATCTTAAGGATTCGCCACAAGAAAGGCCGTAGCGAAGATTTAAGCAACATTGATTTCCCCCATCCCAAAGTTATCCACAGAGCTCTCGCGCGAGAGCCTTGTGGATAACTATTGCGGACTACGCGTGGCTTACTTCGCTTCGAGCTTCGAGGCCTTCTCGCCGGCCCGCTTGGCGAGCTTGTGCGACGGGAACTTGCTGCCGAACTCCTTGTAGAGCTCAAGCGCCTTCTTGTCGTCTTTGATCGTGTCTTCGTAGACGCCGGCGGCGTCGTAGAGGGCCTGCGGCGCTTCCTTGGCGCCCGCGTAGTCGTCGGAGACCTTGCGCAGGATTTCGGCCTGGCGCGTATTGTCCTTCAAGTCGCGCCGCTCCCAATCCGCGGCTTGCAGAAGCGCGTCGATTCCTTCCTGGCCGCCGTGCATAGAGGACAGACGCATGAGCGTCTTGACGCCGTCCTCGTACGCGTTCAGGCGGTCGTGCTGGAGCTTGGCGATGGACTTCAGCGCCTTGAGCGACGCGGGGGTCTTCGGGAACAGCTTAACGATACGCTCGTGCATCTCGACGGCGAGCGCGTATTGGCGAAGCTTGTCGTCGAAGAGCTGCGCGCAGTTTTCGAGCGCGGCTTGCACCTCGGGCGCCTTCGGGTACTTCTCGACGAGCTCCTGATACGCGTCGATCGCTTTCTTCGGATCGCGCAGAGCTCCGGCGTAAATGTCGCCGATTGCCATCTGCGCCTGCGAGCGAGCCGAGCTTTCGGGGAAGAGGGCCAACAGCTTGCGCCACGACAGCATGGCGGCGGCGGGCTTGTCGTTGGCGGTGTGCAGCTTGGCCAAGGCGACCTGGAGCTTGTCGCCGTCTTTGTGAGACGGGAAGCGAACCGTAAAGTCGCGGATCTCGGCGGCGACGGGCTCGTACAGAGCTTCGGGCGCCAGATCGGCGATCTTGCGCCACAGAGCGGAGAGACGGTCCGCCTTGTCGGCGGTCTCGGGGAGCTTCACGAGATCGTTGAGGATCGGGCGATGGCGGCGCGACGCCTTCTTATCGACGAGGGTCAAGAAGTCCGACTTCGCACGAAGACCGATCTTCGTCTCCGGGAATTCGTACAAGAGGCGGAGCAAGGAAGTCGTCGCGATCTGCCAGTCGCCGTTCCTCTGACGCAGGCCGGCCAGCAGCAGCATGGCCTCGGGAGCCTGCTCGGAGGATGGGTAGCGACGCACGAAGGCGTCGAGCTCGTTGACGGCGGCGTCCTGCACCTTGCCGTCGGAGTCCTCGGCGGCGGACTTGGCGAAGGCGAACTCTTCTTCCGGGCCGGTGACCTTGGCGGCGGGAGCGGATTTAGGCTCCGGTTTAGGCTCGGGCTTGGGCTCCGCCTTTACTTCGGGCTTCGGCGCTTCCTTGGGGGCTTCGGCTTTCGGCGCTTCTTTCACTTCGGGCTTCGCTTCCGGTTTCGGCGCTTCTTTGACTTCCGGCTTAGCCTCGACGGGCGCCATCGAGGGCTTGGGCAACGGTTTCGGCGCGTCCGTTACCTCGGTCGCAGGCGCGGCAGGCGCGGCCGAGGCGGGAGCCTCCTCCTGGGCGAAGGAGGAGGCGGCGCACAACAGAAGCGGAAGAAGAAGGAATTTCATTTAAGCGCGATCCTCCGAGGCCCGGGACACGGCGTTAACCACGTCGTACTTCGTGACGATGTCGTAGGTCGTCTTGCCCGTCTTAATGAGAACGGCCGGGCGATCCGGCGTGAAGTAGCGCAGGACGGACTCGACGCGCGCTTCCGGCATCATGACCGGAAGCGGCTGGGTCATCGCCTCGCGCACGATCATCTTCTTGATGTCGCGGCCCTTGAGCATCATGCCCAGGACCTCGTCTTCCATCACGGTGCCGATGACCTTGTTTTTCTCGAAGATCGGCATCTGAGAGATGTCGTGCTTGCGCATCATGGCCATCGCCGAGAACAAGGTGTCGGTCGGCTTGACCGTGGCGAGCTTGCCCGTCTTGCCGAGCTTGCGCTTGGCGGCAAGGATGTCGGCGACCTTCAGGTGCACTTCGCTCTCGAAGTACTGGTTTTCTTTCATCCACTCGTCGTTGTAGATCTTCGAGAGGTAGCGCATGCCCGTGTCCGGGACGAGGATGACCATGAAGTCTTTTTCCGTGAGCTTCTTGGCGTACTGCAGGCCCGCGAAGACGGCCGAGCCGCCGGAGCCGCCGGTGAGGATGCCGTCCATCGTGGCGAGCTTGCGGGTCATGAGGAAGCAGTCGCGGTCGGGCGTGACGATGACATCGTCGACGCACTTGAGGTCCATGGTGCCGGGAAAGAAGTCCTCGCCGATGCCCTCGACGACATAGGGTTTGGCCACGCCCATCTTCTTGTTGACGATCTTGTCGTAGTAGAGCGAGCCGACGGGGTCGGCGCCGATGATCTTGACCTTCGGGTTCTGTTCTTTAAGATACTTGGCCACTCCGGAGATCGTGCCGCCCGTGCCCATGCCCGCGACGAAGTGCGTGATCTTGCCGTCGGAGTCCTTCCAGATCTCGGGGCCGGTGGTGCGGTAGTGCACCTTGGGGTTTTCCGGGTTTTCGTACTGGTTCGGATGGTACGCGCCGGGGATTTCTTCGGTCATCTTATCGGCGACGGAGTAGTAGGAGCGGGGATCTTCGGGCTCGACATTGGTCGGGCACACGATCACTTCCGCGCCGAGGGCTTTGAGGAGATTGATCTTCTCGCGCGACTGCTTGTCGGTGATGGTGAAGATGAGCTTGTAGCCGCGAAGGGCCGCGACGAGCGCTAAGCCGATGCCGGTGTTGCCGCTCGTTCCCTCGACGATGGTGCCGCCGGGCTTGAGCTGGCCGGTGCGCTCGGCCTCGTCGATCATCGCGACGCCGATACGGTCTTTGACGGAGCCGCCGGGGTTCATGAACTCGGCTTTGACATAAATCTTCGGCTTGAGGCCCTTGTTAATGCGGTTGATGCGGATCAGCGGAGTGTTGCCGATGGCGTCGAGGACGTTTTCGTAGCGCATGAATTTCTCCGGTTAGACTTCGCGACGGCCCGACAACGCGTACGACAAAGTGCGCTCGTCGAGGTAGTCGAGATCGCCCCCCAGCGGCACGCCGTGAGCGATGCGCGTGACCTTGACCGAGTAGGGCTTCAAAATTTGGGCGAGGTAGAGGGCGGTGGCTTCGCCCTCGGTGTCGGGATCGGTGGCGAGCACGATTTCCTTGATGCCGCCGGCGCGCACGCGCTCGACGAGCTCTTTGGCCTTGATGCGGTCGGGGCCGATGCCGTCGAGCGGGGACAAGGAACCGTGCAGGACGTGGTAGAGGCCGTTGAAGGAGCGCGAGCGCTCGATGGCGGCCAAGTCCTGGGTCTCTTCAACGACGCACAGCACCGCGGCGTCGCGCGCGGGGTCCGAGCACAGGCGGCAAATTTCTTTGTCGGTGAAGTCGCCGCAACGGGCGCACAGGCGCATGGCGGCCTTGGCCTCGCGAAGGGCGTCGACGAGGCCTTCGACCTCGGTGCGGGGCGCGCGCAGGAGATGGATGGCGAAGCGCTCGGCCTGCTTCGGGCCGACGCCGGGAAGGCGCTTGAGCGCCCCGATCAAGCGCTCGAAGGCTTTCATTCGGGCTTCTTTTTAATGATCCGGGCTTTGCCGCCGAATACGCCCTCGGCGTTCTTGAGCCCGCCGGAAGCGGGCGCGCCGCTCGCAGGCGCGTCGGCGATGTCCTTCCAGCGCGTGCCGGGAGGAGCGTCGACGCCGGTGAGGGGTTCGGGCATGCCGCGGTCGACGATGTCGAGAGAGGAGGGCTCGGCGGGAGCCGCGCCGAGTTCGAGCTCGAGGGTCATCGGGCGGCCCGCCAGTCGAGACAAGATGGATTCAAGCAGCGGCGTCGCGCGGCGCGCCGACTCGACCTCGAAGGACTTGGTGAAGCGGATCACGAAGGAGTTGCCGCGGGATTCGCCGTGGGCCTTTTCGAGCGCGGCGCCGAGCGTGATTTTTTCTTTTGAAACGGCCTCGACGAGAGCGGGCCACGATATGCCGGAACCGCCCGCGATAGGCGCTTCAACGGGCTTCGGCGCCGCCGCAGGAGCCGCCGCGGCGACGGGCCGAGGCGCTGACACCGCGGGAGCAGGCGCGAGGGGATTCCCCCCGCCGCCGGCGACGAGGCGCTTCTCAAGAGCCTCAAGGCGGGCGACCCAGGCGTTTAAGTCGTGCGCGGCCTCGATGGCGGAAAACAGACCGAGCTCCAGGGCCAGTCGCGGCGAGTCGCCGTAGCGCAGCTCCTCGAGCGCGCGGTTGAGGCGACGCAGGAGGAAGCCGAGCGATTCGGCGGAGGCGCCCTCCAGGGCCTTGTTCCAAACCGGGTCAGGACCGTCGCCCGCGCCGAGCTTAAGGAGGTAGGCCCCCTCAACGGCGGCGCGCAGGTCCTTGAGGAGCTGGGCCGGTTCGACGCCCTCTTCATAAATCTTCTTGAGCCAGCCGGCGAGCGCCTTCGCGTCGCGCGCGAGCAAGGCCTGGGCCACGCCGAGGAGGAGGTCCTGCGGCACGAAGCCGAACATCTCGCGCACCGACTCGACGGTGACCTTGCCGTCCGCCGCGGAGCGACACTGATCGAGAAGGCTGACGGCGTCTCGCAAAGAGCCCTCGGCCGCGCGCGCGAGCAGGTCGAGGGCCTCGGCGTCGATGGAGACTTTTTCCTTCTTCGCGATCCCGGCCAAATGGGCGGCGAGCGCGACCGGTTCCACGGGACGGAACTTGAATCTTTGACAGCGCGAGGCGATCGTGGCGGGGACCTTGTGGACTTCCGTGGTGGCCAGGATGAACACCACATGGGGCGGCGGCTCCTCGATGGTCTTGAGCAAGGCGTTGAACGCCGAGTTCGAGAGCATGTGGGCTTCGTCGATGATGAAGACTTTGTAACGGTCGCGGGTGGGTGCCAAGGCGACCGTCTCGATGATGACCTCACGGACGTCATCGACGCCGGTGTGCGAGGCGGCGTCCATCTCGAGCACATCGAGGCTCGAGGACAGCGCGATCTCGCGGCACGAGCTGCACTCGTCGCAGGGCGTGGGCGTCGGGCCTTTGACGCAGTTCAAGGCCTTGGCGAGGATGCGCGCGGTCGTGGTCTTGCCGCAGCCGCGCGGACCGGTGAAAAGGTAGGCGTGATGGACGCGCTTGGCGGTGAGCGCGTTGGCCAAGGTCTGCGAGACGGCGTTTTGGCCGACGAGTTCCTCGAAGCCCTGCGGGCGGTACTTGCGCGCGAGGACTTGGTGGGCGGCGGCCTTTTTCTCGCTCACGACTTGCCGCCTTCGAGGCTGATCCCGCCGGGGCCGTGGGAGACGAGACTGAGAAGGCCGCCCAAAATCGAGAGGTTCTTCAACAGCTGAATGCGCTGGTCGGCCCCGGTGTGAAAGACGGCCGTGGCCGCGAC
>JAYTIP010000288.1:0-4932 GCA_043731745.1 Elusimicrobiota bacterium
TTGTCGGTATCAACGGAAATTTTAATGGAAACCTTCTTGGCGACGGCTTGAATGACCGGGATCACGCGCGAGAACTCAACGTCTTGGGAAACCGACTCCGAACCGGGGCGCGTGGACTGCCCGCCAAAATCCAAAATGTCGGCGCCTTCTTCGGCCAACTTGAGGGCTTTTTCAACGGCTAATTCAACCGTCGTGGCGCGCGACGCTTCGTGGAAGGAGTCGGGAGTACAGTTAACGACACCCATAATAAGCGGGCGTTTAAATTCCGCCGCTTTCGCGGCGGTTTTAATGTCCGGAGTGACCATTAACGGATTGGGCATCCCGAATTACGCCCTCGCCGAGGCCAGGATCGTGTCAACATCGTCACCACTCAAAACTTCGCGGTCGAACAGCGATTGCGCCAACTGATCGAGCGCCTTTTTATTGTCAGCGAGAATCTGGCGGGCCTTCACCTGCGCGTCCGTCACCAAACGCTTCACTTCCTCGTCCACCAATTGCATCGTGCGCTCGGAGAAGCCCCCGCCCTTGTTCAGGTCGCGGCCCATGAACATTTCCTGATCGGCCTTCTTGAGCGACAGCGGGCCGACCAAATCGCTCATGCCGAATTCGGTGACCATGCGCGTGGCGTAAGCGGTGGCCTTGGAGAGGTCGTCGGAGGCGCCCGTCGTGATCTCGTTGAACGCGAGTTCTTCGGCCGCCCGGCCGCCCAACAGGATCGCGAGGCGGTTGGTGATGTCGATCTTCGAGGTGAGGTATTTATCCTCGAGCGGCAGTTGGAGCGTGTAGCCGAGCGCGAAGCCGCGCGACAGGATCGAGACCTTGTGCACGGGATCGGTGCCGGGGAGCATCTTCGCGACGAGGGTGTGGCCGCACTCGTGGTAGGAGACGATCTTCTTCTCCTTGTCGGACATGATGTTCGAGCGCTTCTGCGGGCCGGCCATCACGCGTTCGATCGCCTCCTCGAGGTCGACGAGGTCGACGGATTCCTTGTTCTTGCGCGCGGCGAGCAAGGCGGCCTCGTTGATCACGTTGGCCAAGTCGGCGCCGGTAAATCCGGGCGTGCGGCGCGCGAGCACGAGCAGGTTGGCGTCAGGCGACATCTTGACGTTGAGGGCGTGGACCTTGAGGATCGCCTCGCGGCCCTTGAGGTCGGGGGCGGGAACGCCGACCTGGCGGTCGAAGCGGCCCGGGCGCAAGAGGGCCGGGTCGATGACATCGGGGCGGTTGGTCGCGGCGATCAAGATGATGCCCTGGTTCTGCTCGAAGCCGTCGAGCTCGACGAGGAGCTGGTTGAGCGTCTGCTCGCGCTCGTCGTGACCGCCGCCGATGCCGGCGAAGCGGGCCCGGCCGACGGCGTCGAGCTCGTCGATGAAGATGACGGCGGGGGCGGCCTTCTTGGCCTGCTCGAAGAGGTCGCGCACGCGGCTGGCGCCGACGCCGACGAACATCTCGACGAACTCGGAGGCGGAGGCCGAGAAGAACGGCACGCCGGCTTCGCCGGCGACCGCGCGGGCGAGCAAGGTCTTGCCCGTGCCGGGGGGCCCGTAGAGCAGGACGCCGCGGGGCATCTTGCCGCCGAGTTTCTGGAATTTTTCGGGGGTCTTCAGGAACTCGACGACTTCCTTGAGCTCTTCCTTGGACTCCTCGCAGCCGGCGACGTCGGCGAAGGTCGTCTTTTTCTTCTTTTCGTCGACGAGCTTCGCCTTGGAGCGGCCGAAGGACAGGGCCTGCTTGCCGCCGACCTGCACCTGGCGGATCACGAAGAACCACCACAGGAAGAACAGGAGCAGGATGCCGCCGAGATTGAGCGCCACGGCGTACATGCCGCTGCGGTCGCGCTCGCCTTTGAAGTCGAGGACGTTGTGCGCCTCGAGGTCCTCGACGAGCTTGGGGTCGGGCAGGGGCAAGGTCCGGAAGTTCTGGTTGTTGCCCTTCTCGTCGCGGTATACGCCGGTGATCATGTCCGGGCGCATCATGACCGCGTTGATCGTGCCCTTGCGCAGGCGCGACTTGAACTCGGAGTAGGAGATCTCGCTCTCCAGGGGCGTGGTCTTCACGCCGTTGAACAAGGTCAGCAGGAGCAGGAAGCCCAGGCCCCAGATCACGAGCTGCTTCAAATTTTTGTTGTCCACTCTATGTCCTCATCACGCCGACGACCGGCAGCTGCCGGAAGCGCTCGTCGTAATCCAGGCCGAAGCCCACGACGAACTCGTTGGGGATTTTAAATCCCACGTATTTCGGCTGAAAGGGGGTTTTGCGGCACTCGGGCTTGTCGAGCAAGGTGCACACCTCGAGGGAGTTCGGCCGGTGGGCGCGCAAAGTCTCGGTGAGCGAGGTCAAGGTCAGGCCGGTGTCGACGATGTCCTCGACGAGGAGAAGGTCCTTGCCCTCAGGGCTGTGGCGCAGATCTAACAGCGTCCGGATCGCGCCCGTGGACGCCTTTCCGGAGTAGGACGACACGGCCACGAAATCGGTTTCGACATCCACCTCGGGGCCGAGCGCGCGCAGCAGGTCGGCCATGAAAATGACCGAGCCCTTGAGCACGCCCACGACGAGCAAACGCTTGCCGGCGTAGTCGCGAGTGATCTGGGCGCCGAGCTCCTTGATCCGGGCCGCGAGGGCCGCCTCGTCGATGAGAACCTTGCTTAAGGCGGGGTGAGGGACGGTTTGGGGGGTCATCGGGCGCATTTTACCTTTAACCCCGGGGTCTTATCAAGGAAGGGCCCCGGGCCGGGGTGGACGGTTTCCGATTCGTCTGCTACAATGGCGCCGTGCCGACCACCACCGAATTGTCCTTTTCCGTGCTCGTCGTCGATGACGAGCAGGACGCGCGCACGATTCTGCGCGGGGAATTGGAAAAGCTCCCGGGGGTCAGCCTCAAGGTATCCGTGGCCTCGGACGGCGATGAGGCCCTCAACATGCTCAAGGACTCCCCTTTCGACCTGGTCTTCCTCGATTACCGCCTCCCCCCCACCAACGGGCTCGACATCCTCGAAAAGATCCGCCAGCACCACCCGAAAACCGCCGTCGTCATGACGACCGCCGCCGGCAGCGAGCAAATCGCCGTCTCCGCGATGAAGAAGGGTGCAATGGACTACATCACGCAGAGGGACCTGCGCCAGACCGACCTGGGCCAGCTTCTTCGCCGCGTCATCGAGATCCGAGACCTGGTCAACCAGAACATGGAGCTGCGCCAGGTCAACCAGATGAAGAACGAGTTCATCGCGAATGTCTCGCATGAGCTGCGCACCCCCTTGACCGTCGTGATCGGCTACGCGAACACCATGCGCGACGGCAGCATGGGCCCGCTCACCGACGCGCAGCAGAAGGCCCTGGGCTCGATGATCGAACGCGCCGAGGGGCTGATGGCGGTCCTCAACAACATCCTGCGCATCCGCGAGGTGCACGAGGGCCGCAGGCAGCTGCTGCTCAAGCCCGTCGAGCTCAATGCGCTCGTCGCCGCCCAGGTCGAGCGCGCCGGCCGGGAGATCCGCCGCCGCAAGCTGGCTCTCACCGCCGAATATCCGCCGAACGAAATCTGGGTCATGGCCGACGAGGAAAAGCTCGGCGACGTGATCGACAACCTTCTGTCCAACGCCTGCAAGTTCAGCCCGGCCAACGGCGCGCTCAAGGTGCTCGTGGCTCTCGAGAAAGGCCGCGCCCGCCTGTCGGTCTTGGACGCGGGCCCCGGCGTACCGCCCGAGGTTTTGCCTCACGTCTTCGACACCTTCTCCGCCGCCAACCAGGGCCCCACGCGCGAGTACGCGGGGCTCGGCCTCGGCCTGCCGATTTCAAAGCAAATCGTCGAGGCGCTCGGCGGCCGCATCTGGCTCGAGAGCGAGGGCTCCGGCCGCGGCACGACGGCGCGTCTCGAGCTTCCGCTCTCGGCCAAGGACGCGCCTCCCGCCGTCGTTGACGGGTCGGAAACGGTCAAGAAGAAGCGGATTCTCATCGTCGAGGACAACCCCGACCTCGTCGAGGTCCTCATGCTCTTCCTCGCGAGCGTCAGCCGCAACCTGACCATCGCGACCGCGCACTCCGGCTTCGAGGCGCTCGAGAAGATCGAGGAGGACCTGCCGAGCCTCGTGATCCTCGATGTGATGATGCCGGGCATGGACGGCTTCGAGGTGCTCTCGCGCCTCAAGCGTCTGCCGCCCGAGAAGCGCCCGCCCGTCATGGTCTTGACCGGGTACTCGGACGCGCTCGCGCGCGCCAAGGAAGCGGGCGCCAACGAGGTCATGCTCAAGCCCTTCGAGAAGAACGCCTTCGTCAAGAAGGTGCTCCAGCTTCTCGGCGCGCCCTCGGCTTGACCGAGGCGTCCTTCGGCGACGGCGTCCTGCGCTTGGCGCTCGGCCCCAGCCGCCGTCCCGACGCCGCCGTTCTCTCCGGCGCCGACGACATGGACCTCGAGGACGCCTACAAAGGCGCCTTCGCCTCCTTCGCGAAAGCCGGCAAGGAGCTCGCGCTGTTCGCTCCGGCCTCCGCCGACGGCGCGCGCGTGGCGCTGTGGACGGTCGGCGGAGAACTCGCCCGCGGCGGTCCCGTGAAGGAAGTCGTGTTCATTTTGCCCGACCAGAAGGCCTTCGACGAGTACGCGCGGACGCTCGCGCAGCTCCGCTCGAAAAAGTAAACGCCCCCTGGCGCGCCTTCTTCCGCAGGGCTATAATGCCCGCATGGCGCGCATTTTAATCGTCGACGACGAAGAGTTCGTCCGGGATCTGATCAAAGAAGTCCTCACATCCCAGGGCCACGAGTTCGAGCTCGCCGCCAGCGGCAGCGAGGCCTTCGAGATCCTGCGCAAAAAGACGATCGACGTCGCCATCGTCGACCGCAACATGCCGGGCATGACGGGTATCGAGGTCGTCCAGCTCATCCGCCAGAACCCGAAGACCAAGACGATCAAGGTCCTCATGTGCACCGCGTCGAGCGTCA
>JAYTIP010000289.1:0-2446 GCA_043731745.1 Elusimicrobiota bacterium
CATGATCCGGGGAGCTTCAGCCACCGCAGGCCTCCTTCGCGTACGCGCCGACGGCCGCGACGAACTGATCGACCTCGGCGGTCGTGTTATAGGCCCCGAGCGAGGCTCGCGCCGTCGCGTCCACGCCCAAGCGCCGGTGCTGCAGGTGCGCGCAGTGCTCGCCGACGCGGATCGCGATGAAGCGGCCGGGCAACTCGTGGTTCAGGTAGAGGTTGAAGTCCACGATGGAGAAATCAGGATCTTCCGCGACGAAGGTCACGAGGCTGCCCTGAGCGAGGTCCTCGACGCGTCCCAGCACGCGGATCTCGGAGTGCTTCGCGAGGCCCTCGGCCAGGCGGCGCACGAGCGACCCGACATGGGCGCGCAGGCCGGCCTGCGGCAACGAGTCACGGACCTTGAGCGCCTCGTGCAGGCCGATCGCTCCCCCGAAGTTCTGCACGCCCGCCTCGAAGCGGCCCGGCGCGTCGAGATAAACGGGCTCGGGCGCGTTCTTCAAATCCCACGAGACGGATTTGACCGTGCCGCCGCCAAGCTTCCACACGCCGAGGCGATTGAGCTCGGTCTCGTGCCCCCACAGCACGCCGACGCCGAACGGGCCGCCGAGCTTGTGCGCGGAGAAGGCGACGAAGTCGGCGCCGAGCGTGGACACATCGTCGCGGTGCGTGCCGAGGTATTGCGCGTCGTCGACGAAAACCTTGATCCCCTTGCGCCGCGCGAGCTTGGCGGCCTCGGCGACGGGCACGACGCCGCCCATCACATTGGACGCGTGCGTGATCGCGAGCAGCGCGGTCTTCTCGTCGAGAATAGAGGCCAGCGTGTCCAGGTCGAGCCGGCCGTTCTCCGTCGGGCAGATAACGAGCTCGATGCGGCCCGCACGGGCGGCTTCGATGAAAGGCAAGGCGACCGCGTTATGCTCGAGGTCGGTGATCACGACCTTGCGGCGTTGCGCGTCGTATGGGAAAGCGTTGCACACGATGTTCGCCGCCTCGGTCGTGCCCGAGGTGAAGACGATCTCGTTGGGCGTCTCCGCGCCGAGGAAGCGGGCCGTCGCGTTGCGCGCGTCGCCGAGCCAGGTCTCGACTTGCTGGCTCAAAAGGTGCGTCGAGCGTTTGCCGCCGCAGCCCCCCCAGTTCATATAGAAATCAGCGAGCCGTTCGGCGACGCGAGCGGGCTTGAGCGCGGTGCAGGCGCTGTCGAGGTAGACCAGGCGCTTGCCGGCGATCTCACGCCCGAGCGAGGGGTAGAGGGCGCGGACCTTCTCGACATCGAAGGCGGGAACGGCGATCTGGGCGGGCGTCAGGGGTTGACCGCCTTGACGAGCGGCATCGGACGGAGCTCGCCGTACACCTCGAGATAGTCCCGGCGCGGTCCGGGGCACGCCTCGCGCATCACGCAGCCGTCGCACTCGGCGATCTGCTGCTTCTCCGCCAGGTGCACGCCGGGCTTGTGCTCGCGCATCTTGCGGTAGTCGGCGTGATGGTCCTTGTAATCGATGACGAAGCAGACCGGGATATGGTCCACATCGAAGTCGGTCCCGGTCTCGACGCACGCCTTGAACGCCGCGTTGAGAAAAGGCGCCGCCTCCTCGAAGCGGGGCATGATGAGCTCGTTGCCCTTGGCGCGGCCCATGCCCTTGCAGTAGCTGAACTGGATCCACTCGAAGCCGGGCAGCTCCTTCGCCGCGAAGCGCACGAATTTCTCGGCGTGCCGATAGTTCAGGGAGTGGACGATGTAGTTAAGGCGGACCTTGGAGCCCTGAGCGATCAGCATCTTTACTCCGGCCGTGCGCAGGTCGAAGGCGCCGGGCGTCTCGGTCACTTCCATGTCGAGCGCCGCGTCGTGCGCCGAGAAATTGATGTTGAAGAAGTCGACCAACCCCCGGATGAGCTTCAGGCGCTTGGGATCGTAGCGCGTCAGCAGGACGCCGTTGGTCTGGAACTCGATGATCTTGCCCTTTTTGCGCGCGTGGAGCAGGATTTCGAGCAGCTCGGCGGGGTCCTTGAGCATCGGATCGCCGCCGGAGATCTGGACGTGGCCGGTCTTGTCCCGGTCGATCTCGTCGAGGAGGTACTTCAGCTCGTAGGTCCCGGTCCGGCCCTCGGCGGAACAAAAGACGCACTTGATGTTGCAGACACCGTTGACCGGGAGGTGGAGTGCCATGGGACTGCCTATAATGTACTACATAAGACCCCGGCCGTCAGCCGGCCCGGCGCCTCTTTAAAGAGTGCAGCCCCCGGTAGGGCAGGGGCAGCAGCGGACCGTGACCTGGGGGTTGGTGTTGGCGGTCGGGATGACCGGGATCATGGTATCCGTCACGTAAATCCCATCGGTCAAAGTCGCGTACTGCCCCGGGCAAAGCGCGACCGTGCCGCCGGCCGGGGTGGGATACGTGTAGGTCGCGGGAGTGGTGCAGCCCTGGCGCGATTCGATCACGCCGGCCGCGTTG
>JAYTIP010000290.1:0-27336 GCA_043731745.1 Elusimicrobiota bacterium
GACCCGAACAGCAGGGCGCGCCCGCCGGCCGCGCCGACGAGGATGCGCTTCATCGGGTTCTTGCCGACGACCGCTCCCGCGAACAGCGACGCGCCGCCGAACACCCAGTAGTGGACCATGCGCGCCACACCCGTCATCGCGGCGTCGCCCGTCAACGCCTGGACGAGCAGCGGCAGCGAGGCGAGGTACACGGAGATCGCGAGCAGGAACACGGCCTGGCCCGCGATGTAGGACTTCTCGCTCTTGGAGAACTCCGACATGTCGAAGGTGGACTTGAGGCGCGACAGAAGGCTCGGTTTGGCGACGGGCGCGGCGGCCGAGGGAACCTCGACGGCGGTTTGCTGCTCGGTCGAAGGCGTGGACGGCGCCGAGCGCTTGAGGCCGGAGCGAAGCGCGCCTTGCCCGTTCTGCGCCGCGACGGTCCCCAAAGCGGCGCGAGACGCGCCGCCGTCATAGACGCCGTTGAGGGCGACCGTGGCATCGCCGTTCTTGACGCCCTCGAGAACGGGCGCCACCTGGTGGGACAAGGTCTCGACCTGCTTGGACGGGGCGAACTGAGAGGAAACCTTGCCGGTTTTAGCGGGCTGAAGAGCCGCGGGTACGAGCGGAGAGGCGTTCTTGCCCGGGGTCGACGCGGGTGCCAGGCGCGGGCCGGTCAGAGCCGCGGGAAGTCCCGGAATGCTCTGCGGGATGACGGACATCGGCGCGGCGTTGATCGCGACCGAGGGCGTCAAGGTTTGGACGGCCGCGGCGTTGATGATCGGAGCACCCGCCGTCGGCGTCAATGCGCCCGTGAGGCCGAGCGATTGGACCGGGAGAGCCAGCGGCGAGGTCAGCCCGGCGCCGTTGTTCGTGGAATTGACCGAGTTGGCCGCGTCGCTCGCCGAGCCCGATGCCGCTCCCGTCTGCCCGACGGTTTGCGCGAACGCCTGATAGGCGGGCGCGCCCGGGGACAGGGCGACAATAAGGAAGGCGAGCGCGGAGGCGAGGGGTCGCTTCACAGTGGGAGTATAGGCCCGGAACCCTGAATTGTCGAGGGGTCTGAGGGCTCAGACCCCGAGGGGGTCCGGGGACCTAGAGTGGTCTAGCGGCCGTCGAAGGCCGGAACCTGGAGAAGTGCGCGGACCACGGTCGTGTCGCGCGGGTTGGCGGGAACGGTCATCTTCTCGGGCACGGACACGCGGCCGTCCGCCTCGATGGACACCACGGTAACCTTGCGGACCTTGATCATCGCGAACGGCCGGCAGATGACCGCGGCGGCGAAGGGCTTGGACGAAGGGCGGACTTCTTTATAAAAAACGTTGAGGCGGTTCTCGTCGAGCATGTCCTTCTGGACGACGATCTGGACCTTGACGCCGGCGTTCTGCGTCTCGCCGAGGAACACCGCCACGACCGACTCCTCCGAGAAATTGACGGCGGGGACGGGGGCGTTCTGATCGTGCTCCTTCCAAACCTTCTCCCACGCGGCGGCGTCGGAAACGACGACGGCGCGGCGCTCCGCGATGCGGCTGTGCTGACCTTCGAGCTTGTCCCACTTCCCGACGACCTGGGCGGAGGCGGACACGGAGAGGAGCAGCGCGGCCACGGCGGAGAGGGTGTTCTTCATGACTCAATCCTACCAAGACCCGCCGAAATCCCTGTGGGCCGGAGAGGCCAAAAACCGGTCGGTAAGAGGCCTACTTCCGGGGGGCCCCCCGGCCTACCCCGGATGAACCCAGGTTTAGCCTCCTTTTATAGCACTGTGATAAACTCTCGGCATGGATCCCCGGATCGTGCCCCCTCATCCCGCTGGTTCGCCGTGGAGCGGCTGGACCTTGCCCGACATCAAGCATTGCGAAGCCAACCTCGCCGGCTGGATCACGGCGCCCGCCAACACCTGGTCGAACCTGGCCTATTTCGCCGTCGCGGCCCTGATACTCACGCGCTCGAGGAGCCGGGGCCCGCTGTCGGCCCGCGGCCTGGGCGCGGTCTCGATCGCGGTCGGCGCGACCTCCTTCTTATTCCACATGTCCTATACCTTCGCGGGCCAGTTCCTCGACTACGCGGGGATGTTCCTGCTCACCGGATGGTCGTTGGCCCGAGCCCTTCTGCGCGCGGGCTGGTTGTCGGAGCGGGCGGCGGCGAAGTTCTGGGCGGCCCTCGTCGCCGCGAGCCTTTGCGCGTTACTCGGGTTTCGCGCGCTCGGGTGGGGCATCCAGACGATCATGCTCGTTCAGGCGTTCGCGATCGCGGGGCTCGAGCTATGGCTGATGACCGCCAAGCGCGACGCGCCGGAGTACCTCTCGTTCTGGCTCATGCAGGCTCTGTTGATCGCGGCCTACGCGTGCTGGCATCTCGACCACACGGACTACGCCTGCCGCCCCGATGATCACTTCGTGCAGTTTCACGCGGTGTGGCATGTCCTGACGGCCGCGGCGTTCGTCGCCGCGTGGCGCTTCCACGAGGGGATCGACTCCCGGCGCTAGAGGTCGACGGCCGCGCGGCGAAGGGCGACGGCGTCTCGGATTTTCACTCCACCCGTTCGGCGTCGCACCCAGCCGGCGGTTTCAAAGCGACGCAGCTCGCGCATCGCCGTCTCCGGCGCGACGCCCGCCATCTCGGCGAGCTCGGCACGCGACAACGGGATATCGGCGCCGAATTTGGCGTGCAGATAGACGAGCGCCGCGGACAGCTTGCGCTCGACCGGGGCGCCGGAGAGCAGGAGCATCGTCTCGACGAAGTGCAGGCGCTCGGCCATGTGGGCGAAGACCGCCTGGGCCAGCGAGGGCACGAGAAGCATCAAGGCCTCGATGTCTCTCTTAGGCAAAGCGGCGACCGTCGTCGCCGTCCGGGCTTGGATCTCGTTGGGATAAACGAGCGCCGCCAGCGCGGGTAAGCCGAACGCGTCTCCGGGCACCATGAACTCGACGCTGCGCCGGCTGCCGCTCCAGCCGCTGCGGCTGACCGAGACGCGGCCGTCGAGCACGACGAAGACTTCGCGCGCCGGGTCGCCGGCGTGGCAGATGAAGCGGCTGCGCTCGTAGCGCCGTTGCACGGCGACGCGCGCCAGGAGATCCAAATCGCGGGCCGACAGGCCTTTGAACAAAGTCGTGCGCTTGAGCACGGCGGTCAGACGCGCGGTGGAAAGCATCAGGCATTTTAACTTGTACGCGCGGAAAATCGGGGCTAAAATGGGGGCATGATACGAGCCTTGCTCTGCGCCGTCGTCTTCGCCGCCTCGTGCGCGCACGCCGCCGTCAAGCTCAGCGACGACGAAGCCCTGCGCGTCGGCCGCAAAATCTGGCAGAACGAGGCCGGCGGTTCGGTCGAACGGCTCACGCACTGGAACGAGGGCGAGAATTTCGCCTCGCTCGGCATCGGCCACTTCATCTGGTACAAAAAAGGCGAGCCCGGGCCGTTCACCGAGAGCTTTCCCGGACTGCTCGACTTCTACGCGGCCAAGGGCGTGGCGATCCCGGCTTGGCTTCGAGGGTCCCCCTCTTGCCCGTGGAAGGACAAGGCGCAATTCGAGGCCGAGTTCCACAGCGCCCGCACCGACGAGTTGCGCAAGCTCCTGGAGGGCACCGTCGGCGTCCAGGCCCGCTACGCGGCCGACCGCCTCGAGAACGCTTTGCCCAAGATTCTCGCCTCCGTGCCGGCCGCCGAGCGCGCGTCCCTGCAGGCGCGCTTCGACCGCGTGGCGGCGGTCCCCAACGGTATCTACGCGCTCATGGACTATGTGAACTTCAAGGGCGAGGGCGTGAGCCTGACCGAGCGGTACAAAGGCGAAGGCTGGGGCCTGCTTCAGGTTCTCCAAGGAATGCAGGACTCGCCGGCCGGCCCGCCCGCCGTCGAGGAATTTTCAAAATCCGCGGACGCCGCGCTCACGCGCCGCGTGGCTAACAGCGACCCCGCGCGCAACGAAGCGCGCTGGCTGCCGGGCTGGCGCAAGCGCCTGAAAACCTATCTCAATGACTGACCTTCGCCGCGCCGGCGCCTTGGCCGTCGCGCTGTGGCTGAGCTCACCGTCCGTCGCCCCCGCGCAGGTCCACGCGCAGACCGCGGCGAACTGGCTCGACGACATCGACATTCTCCCCACCTTCGGATACATCGTCAGGCCGGGCATCACGCCGCCCCACCTCGCCGAGAACATCGAAGGCTTTACCCTGAACTTCATGGCGATGGCGGACTTCGACGCCAAGATCCGCGCGAAAGGCATGAACCCCAGGCGCGCGGAGGAGTTGGAGCGCTACGAGTCGAGCTTCGCCCAGGACAAATACCTCCTGCTGTTGTACATCGCCTGGCTTCAGCACGCGATCGAGCGCGCCCCGGCTCCCGGCACGGGGCTGAAGGAGGACGACGTCGACTTCGACATTCACGAGAAATCCCGTGAGATCTTCACGACGCGCAAGCCGTTAGCGTCGGATTTCTTCGTGCGCAAGCGGGAACGACCCGAGCACGAGCGGGGCCAGGACGCAGCACTCCAGCCGGGCGAACTCGAGTTCAAGAGCCCGACGAAATGACTCTTTTGCTGCTCCTGTTGCTGTCGGCGTCCCCGGCCCGCGCGAGCGCGCCGTCGACGCCCGTCGAGGCCGCCGCGAATATCCGCCTGCTGACCGCGCGGCTGCTCGCCGCTGAAAAAGCGAAGGACGCGACCGCCTACGCGTCGGCGCGTCTCGCCTTGCTCGAGAACCTCGCCGAACTGCAGGATTGGGCCGAGAAGTTGCACGACACGCCCTCGATTCCGCGCGCTCTCACGCGCCGGCTGACGCCTGCGGGGAAGGCGGCACTCGGGAAGCGCAAGCCGCTCAACTCCGACTTCGTCTCGCACGGCGGCGCCGCGACCGGCGGCGGCGCGCTCGACTTCAAGCCTTAGGGCTTCGTCTTATTGCCCGCGCCGGTCAGCGCGATCTTACTCTTGTTGACCAAAGCGAACAGGAAGGCCCCCTTCTTGTTGCCCGTGAAATCCCCGCGCTCGCTGTCCACGGCCCCGCCCTCGACGAAGGAAATCGCGCAGTCGTTGCCGCCCAACTTCGCGTCGCGCAAGGTGACCGTCGCCGTCTCGCCCGAGAGCGAGAGCGCGCACCGACCGTTGCCCGAAATAGTCGAAGCGACCGCCTTGAAGCGCGCGTCGCGTCCCAGCAGCACGCCGGCCTTGAGGCTGCCGTCGATCGTCGTCCTTTCGAGCGAGGCCGAGGAACTTTCCCCGACGAACATCCCAAGGTCCGAGGTCTTGAGGATTTTCACGTCCTTGAGGACGCCGTCGGCCTGACGCTCGATATAGACCGACACGCCTCCGTTGTCGCGGAATGTCGTACCCGTCAAAGCCAGCTTCGCGGAGTCGTCGGCGGCCACGCCGTAGCGATTACTGCCGACGATCGTCCCGCCGACGACGTCGAGCGTGGAGCGGGTCGCGACGCGCATCGCGGTCTTGACCGCGTTGAATTCGCAGCCCGTCACGGTCGCCTTAGCCGATTCCCCGATGAAAATCCCTTCTCCGCGTAAATCCTTGAACTTCGAATTCTTGATGGACAAATCCGCGCCCTCGTACACCCACAGGCCGTCCTTGGAACCCGAGAAGTCGCAACCCGAGACGTCCGCCTTCGTTCCGGGCGAGGTGAGATTGATGGAATGCTGGTCTTGCCCCGTGAACTTGCTGTCCGATACCGAGAGCTTGGCGCTCTTGGTCACGTAAATGCCCATTTCCCCGCCGTCCACCGTCGACCGTCTGACCTCGAGCTCGCCCTTGTCGTCGAGGAGCAGGGCCGTTTTGTGTTCCTCGAGGGAGCAGCCGTCGAGCGAGGCCTTCGAGCGCTCGCGCACGTCCACGGCGGTGCGCCCGCCGTGAAATTGGACGCGCAACGCCTTCAGCGTCGAGTCCCTGAGCGCCACGCCTTCGCTGTTGCCGACCGCCTCGATGCGGACGTCGGTCAACGATACGGTGCCCTCCGATACGCCGATCACGGAGCCGTAGTCTCCCCCGCTGCGACGCAAGGTCATGTTGCTGAGCGCCAGCGAGCCGCCCGAGACCTCGACCGGGTTATGATCGCTGTTTTCGAAAATGACCTTCGACCGGTCGGAGCCGCCGCCCGAAATCTTCACCTGCTTCTTCGTCGAGGCGATCTCGACCTTGTAGGTGCCGGCGAGCACGACGATCTCGTCGCCGTCCTTGGCGTTGCTCAGGGCCTCGTTGACGTCCCCGGTGTCGGAGTCCGGCCCGCTCAGGCTGTCGACGATCCACTTCCCAGGCGTCTTGGCCTTGAGGATTTTCATGATGCCCGCGCCTTGAAGCGTGAAGCCGGGGCGCGCGCCCGGCGGCAAGGAGGAGGTCATCGTCATCCCGCCCCCCGACGGCGCAGAACCGAGCCCGGGCGTCATTGCGAGAGAAGGAGCGCTGGGCGCCGCGGCCGGCATGGGGAGGGACGGCGTCGGCATGGGAGCCGTGAGGGGTGCTGCGGCCGGCGCGGCGGCGGACGCGACGCTCGCGTCGATCGTCGTATGATGCGGCGCGAAGAGCAGCAAAGCCGTCAGCGCGCCGGAGAGGACGGTCGTGTAGACGAGAAGCTGCACCCACTGGTCCGAGAAGGTTTTCCTCATGCGGGCGTCACCGCTATTTTTCCGTTGCCGGGATTGATGCCCAGGCGCACGCTGTGAACGCCCGCTTCGCGCGCCTTCTGGATCGAATCATCGGTGAGCTCTTGAATCAGGCGGTACAGCTGCCGGACGCCGTACTCCTTGAAGTCCTCGTTCTGGCGCATCGCCTCGAGCAGGAGCTCCGGCGACGCGTAGCTGACCTCGATGCCGTACTGCTTCCACTGCGCCGCGAGCCGCTGGCAGGCGACCTCGGCGACATGGATCGGCTCGAGCTCGTCCATGAAGTAGATGTCGTCGAAGCGGGCGAGAAAGGCCTTCTCGAAGCCGCCCTCTCGCGTCATCACGTCCCGCGTGCGGCCCATGCGCGCGCCTTCGGACATCGGCGTCTTTAGCAGCTCGCGCAACGCGTCTGCGCCCGCGTTGCAAGTCGCGAAGAACACGGTGGCGTTGAAGTGCACGGCGCGGCCGGAGCTCTTCTCGCGGCATTCCCCCGTGTCGAGGACGTTGTAGAGGCTGTCACGCACGTCCTTGTGGCACTTGTCGATCTCATCAAGGACGATGACGCGGTAGGGGTTCTCGAGCACCGGCCGCGTCAGCGCGCCGCCGATCTCGTAGCCGGGACGGCCCGGCGGCGGGCCGATCAAGGTGTACACGTCCTCGGGCTGCTTGAACTGGTTCATGCGCAGAATCACGGGCGCGCTCTTGGGAAACAAGGTTTGGGCCATCAACTCCGCGAGATAAGTCTTGCCGGTTCCCGTGGGACCGACGAGCAGGAACGCGCCGAGGCTGCGGCCGGGCCCGGCCAAGGTCAGGTTCCGTCCGAGGGATTCGAGCACGCCGTCGACGACCTCGTCGTGACCGCGAAGGCTTTCTTTGAGCGCGGGGCCGCGCCCCAACACGAGCAAGGCTCGCAGCCGCGGAAAGTCGATGCTGTCCGAAGGATTTTCCTCGGCCGCGCGCTGCACCGCCCAGACGCGCCAGATCAGCAGGCAGGCGCTCGCCGCGAACAGGTAGGGGACGTATTGGGGACAGCGCTCGTAGAAGCCGTAGAAGCTTCCCGTGAGCGTGACGAGCGCCATGAAGAGATAGAGGGGGTGCATTAAAAGAACAGAATACTGGCGAGCGTGAGCACGGCGCCGATGATCATCTTCTGCACGTCGTTGTTCTTCTTGCCGTAGCCGAGGTACAGCATCCCCGCCATCCCGATGATCGTGCTCGCGCCGAACTTCCAATAGGTCGACGCGTCGGCGGTGATGGTCGGCAACGCCGGGGTCACCGAGGTCGAGGTGGACAGATTCTGGTCCAAGGTCGGCAAGGAGTTCTCCGTCCCGAGGAGAATGTCCTTGACGTCCATTAGCGGTAGTAGCCGTCGCGGTTGTAGAGGAAGTAGGCGTCCGCGTGCTGCAGGTGCGGCAGGCGCACGAAGCGGTCCCCCTTCGCGTCGGACTCCTCGGCGAGCCCGAAGGGCAGCTTGGGCTTCTCCTCGGACTTCGTTTCCGGCTCCTTGACGATGCCGGTCTCGCGGATCTCGTGGACGACTTGGTCGATCCACTTGAGCTTGACCGCCTCGTCCGCGAACTCCTCCCAGTCGCCGTCGACGTTCTGCTTGTACATCTGGGCGGTGAACTTGTCTATGCTCGTCCCCATCTTGCGCGCGATCGGCTCGCGCAGGCGACGGTCCCACTCCTTGAGGATGTCGAGCTGCTGCTTCTGCTGCGTCGGGTTGCCGAACAGCACGCTCCAGATCTGATGGTGGAGGATCACGGCATTGGGATACGCGTAGGAGCGGGGCGACAAAGTCGCGATCGTCGCCGCCATGCTCGCCGCGTAGGACTTCACGACGACCTGGACCGGAGCCTTGCTGGCCTGGATGGCCTTGAGGATGCGGTAGCCCTCCATGACCGAGCCGCCGGGGCTGCGGTCGATGACGAGGAAGATCGGGTACTCCTCGGACTTGTTGTTGAAGTAGTGAATGCGTTCGGTGACGAAGTCGGCCGTGCCGTAGATGATCGGCCCGTCGAGCGCGATGCGGCGGTCGCTGATGGTCAGGACGCCGTTCTTGAAGGGCTCCTTCGTGTACTCGGGCTCGCGGTTGGCCTGTTTTTTCCACAGCTCCTTCTTCTCGCGCAGCTCGAGGTCGGACTTGATCGCGACCGTCTTGTTCTCCGCCAGCTCGGACTCCTGATGCAGCTTGCGGCTCTCGAAGTCGAGCTCGGCGACGATCGTGTCCTTGCGTAGCTTCTCCGCGTCGGCCTTGATCTGGTCGGAGTTGAGCTTCTCGCGCGAGATCTCGTTCTCGAGGCGTATCTTGTCGCGCTGATAGCGCAGGACCGCGACCTCCTGATTCGTCTTCTCATCCGACATCTGCCCCTTGATCTGCAGCTTTTTCTGCTCGTGTTCCAGCGGCGCGAACTCCGAGCGCAGCTTCTCGGCCAGCAGCATGTTGCGCAGGATGAGCTCGTCTTTCTCCTCCGTGAGTTGGCGCACGCGCTGTGCGTACTCCTGCTGCTTGATCGTGTTGAGAGTGGTGATCTTGTCGAGCGCGATGCGCTCCTCGGTCGGCGCGCCGGGAATGGCGGGTAAGATCGAGCCCGAGCCCCCGGAGCCGGAGACGGTCACGACCGTCCCGGGGGCAGGCGCCGGTGCGGGCGCTTCAGCCTCGACCTTTTTCTCGGCGGGTTCTTCCTTCTTCGACGCTTTCGCGGATTTCGCGGCTTTGGCGGCCTTGGGCGCCTCAGCGGCGGCCGGGGCCTCCGGCGGCGCGGGCATCTGGGCGAGAGACGGCAAAGACGACGAAACGAGGGCGGCCACGAGGGCCAGACGGGCGAATTTCATCTTGGGTTCTCCTGATCCCCCCAAGGATAGATGCCCCGCCCCCGGAGCGCAAGGGGGCCCCCTTTTCCGTTAAGAGTGCTCGCGGATGAGGTGCGCGGCGTAGGCGCCGGCGGGCAGCATGAGCGCGAGCAAGGCGACCGGATGGGCGCCGCCGAAGGTGATCGACGGATAATGGTTGCTCAGCATCAGGAAGAGCAGGGGCATCGACATCAAGGTGTTGTGCTTCGAGCAACGCTTGGCCTCGAGCGCGAGTTCCGGACGCGGCGCGCCGTTGGCCTCGGAGATCGCCATGATCTTCTTCTGGTTGGGGATGATGGTCATCCACACGTTGGTCATCATCACCGTGCCCATCATGGCGCCCACATGCAGGTAGGCCGCGCGGTCGCTCAGGAATTTCCCGAGCACGCAGCCCGCGCCCACGAGGAACAGATACCACGCGACTCCGCCCGCGGCCTCGGTGCGTCCCAACGGCGTCTTCCAGACGAGCCGGTAGGCGGCCACTGCGGCGACGAGCGAACCGCCGGAAATCATAATTCCCTTCCAGCGCGGCAGCTCGGAGCCGTAGTCGAGCAGCGGCGCCCCCGCCCAGTACATCAGCGAGAGCAGCAGGAATCCGGACACCCAGGTCAGCATCGCTTCCCACTTGAACCAATGCAGGACGCGCGGCATGATCTCCGGCCACTTCTGCTTCTCGACGAGGTAGAATCCGCCGCCGTGCACCATCCACAGCTCGCCCGAGATATTGGGCTTGGCCTTCGCGTCTCGCGGCGGCTCGAAGGCCTTTTCCATCCAGTTGAATAAATAGGTCTGGCCGATCCACATGATCCCGGTGATCGCGTGCGTCCAGCGCAGAAGCAGGCTCAGCCACTCGTGAAGGTCGCTCATAGTCTAAAAGTCATCCTTGGGGTTTCCGTCTTTGGGTCCGGGCTTGCTCAAAGTGAGAAGATAGTCGGCCAGCGCGTCGAGCTCGGAGTCGCTCAGAATTCGGTCCCAGGCCGGCATGTCGACCTCCGCGACCATTCCCGGCTCGGAGTCCGCCTTCGCGCCGCGCTTGATCTTAGAGATGAGTTCATCCTTCTTATAGGTCGCGAGCAAGGGCGGCAGCGCGGGTATCATGCCGCCGCGTCCGCCCGGATTCGGATGTCCCCCGCGCCCCGCCGCGCCGTGACAGCCGGCGCAGCCCGCGCGCGCGTAAACCGTCCGCCCGTCGGTCCAAGGCCGCCCCGCAATCCACGCCTGCCCCGTCTGCGCCGACAAGAAATCGGCGAGCGCGACGCGATCCGGGCCGCTGAGTCCCTGCTCGGGCATTTTCGTGTCGTGCTTGTAGGCGCGCGGGCTCTCGAGCCACTTCGCGATCCAGGACTTCGGGCGGCGGACGCCGACCATCGTCAAATCCGGGCCGGAGTTGCCGCCGCGCTCGCCGATACGGTGGCAGGAGCGGCAGCCGTGCGCGTCGAACAGCGCGGCGGATTCGCTCGCCATCGAGAATGACGCGAGTCCGATGACGGCGACGCCCAGCAGCCAACGCATGCGCCATTCTATCAACAAAATCCTCGTTTTTTTAAAAAATAATCTCTATTTTTTAAGTGCTATTCATATCTCGCGCGAGATGTGAATTTGCGCGATATTTCCATTCGATTTTTATCGAAATCGCAGGACAAATCTGTATACTCGGCTCTGGCGTGGACGCGCGGAGGAGAGAGATGAAAAAGTTCATCGTCGTCCTTTCGATGCTGTCGTCGGCGGCGCACGCCGCCCCCGGTCCGATCGGCTGTTATCCCGCCGCCAAGCCTCTGACGAGCTACCCCCCCCTGCTGTGCGCGGGCGCCGCGACGACCGCCCCCGTCGACTGCTTCACCGCCGCCAAGTCCGCGACGACCACCGAGTACCCCGCGTTGCTTTGCTCCGGCGCCGAGTCCAACGCGCCCGTCGATTGCTGGCAGGCCGCCAAGAACATCACGAGCTTTCCCGCGCTGCTGTGCGCGCGCGCGAAATCAACGGCGCCGATCATCTGCTTCGCCTCGGCCAAGAGCGTGACCGACTACCCCGCCTTGCTGTGCGCGGGCGCCGACTCGACCGCGCCGCTCAACTGCTTCGCCGCCGCGAAGGCCGTGACGAAGTATCCCGCGATGCTGTGCGCGGGCGCGTCGTCGAACGCGCCGGTCGACTGCTTCGCCGCCGCCAAGGGCCTCACTGACTATCCCGCGCTTCTGTGCGCCGGCGCGATCTCGGACGCCCCGGTCGCCTGCTTCAAGGCGGCCAACGGCCTGACGAGTTTCCCCGCCCTATTGTGCTCGGGCGCCAAGGACAACTCGCCCGTCGACTGCTTCAAGGCGGCCAACGGCGTCACCGACAATCCCGCCGTCTTGTGCTCGCCGAATGGGGCGCTCAAGGCGGTCACCCGAGAAGACATCGATCCGAGCTGGAACTTGCCTTACCCGATGCGTTTCCCCAACGCATACCCGTTCCGGTATCCGTTTCCGGACCTGAACCGGGACCCCAGCAAGCCGCCGACGCCGAACACCCCGAATCCGAAGACGCTCTTCGCCGGCTTCTAACTCGCTCTCGCAATCTTGAGAGAAGGGTTTTGCGCAGGTACCTGCGCAAAACCCTAGAGGGAGAAACGGTTAGCGTCCGAGGAGCCGAAGGATCTCGGCGACGCTCCAGGCTTGGGAGCGGGTGCCCCCCGGTTTCTGAAGCGGACCCATGGTCTTGAAGACCGGCGCGAGGCCCGCAGGATCGTCGAGCGAGAAATTCTTGAGGGCGGGATCGTTCGCGCCGCCGTCGTAGACCTCGGGTAAGGACGCGGCGGGGCCCGAGACGAGGGCCTCCACGAGCGGGGTGATCAGGCCGCGCGTCTCGTCTGCGATTCGCGCTTCGTCCCAGCCCATGTCGCGGCGCACCTGCGCGAGGGCCTCGGCGAACGCGCCCATGAGCCAGGGCCAAACCGTACCCTGGTGATACGCCTGGTCCTTCTCGAGCGGAGGCTTCGTCGTGTCGTAGCTCGCGCGGTAGGCGCTGTCGCGGTCGGACAATGTGCGCGGACCCATGCGCGTGAGCAGGTCGCGCACCGCCGCGAGCACGACGGCGCGGCGGCGCTCGGCGCTGAGCAGGTCGCCGCCGCGGCTGACGGCGAAGAGCATGTTGGGGCGAATCGCGTCGCCGTGCGGATCGCCTTCGACCGCGTCGCGCAGCGCGCCGCCGGCCTCGCCCCAGGCGCGGCGGTTCTCCTCGGTCGTGAACCAGAACTTGTCGTTGAACGAGGCCTTCACCTTGTCGGCCAACGCGTTGCGCGCGGCGGCGTCCTCGGGCTTGCCGGCGCGGGCCTCGAGCGCGGCTAAGAAGCGCAGGTTCGCGTACCACAGCGCGTTGATCTCGACGGCCTTGCCGTTGCGCGGGGTCACGGGCTTGTCGAGGCCCTCCGGATCGGCGTCCATCCAGGTCGCTTGCGCGGGACCGGAGATGAGACCATCGGCCGCGTCCATCTTGATCAAATTCGGGCGACCGTAGCGCTCGTAGCTCGCGCCGTTCTCATAACCGGAAATGATGCGGCGCACGACGGGAGCCATCTCGTCGACGAACGCCCAGTCGCCGGAGGCCTCGGCGTAGGACTTCAAGGCCTGGATGTACCACATCGGCGCGTCGACGGTGTTGTACTCCGCGGACGCGCCGTTGATCTTGTTGGGGATCAGCCCGCCTTTCTCGAAGGACGCAAATCGCTTCAAGACGGACTTGGCGTCGTCGAAGCGGCCGGTTGTTAAAAGAATTCCCGGCAGGGAAATGAAGGTGTCGCGGCCCCACTCCTCAAGGAACCAATCCATGCTCGCCGCCCAGATCTGCACGGAGCCCGCGTCTCGGTGGACGAAGGAGGACGCGGCCGCGGCGAAGGCCGCGCGCGCCGAATCCGCGGCGTTCCAGACGCTGCCGTCCTTGATCGCCTTGAGCGCGCGCAGCTGCGGGCGCGCGTCGGCGCGGACGCGATGGGCGTAGTCGGCGTCCTCGGGCAGCGGGATGCGGTAGCGCCAGCGCGAGACGCCGCCGCTCATCTCCTTCACGCCGAAGGGATCGCGCCACTCATCGCCGAGCGTGTAGGCGAGGAACTTGGCCGACGCGCCCGAGGACGCTTCGCCGCGCGCGGCGAAGTACCGTATGAGAAAGTCGGGGCTGCGCGCGTCGTCATGTGAGCTGATCTTCTTCCAGTCGCCGCCGACGGTGACGAAGCCGAGGCGCCGGGCATCGGCGTCCTTGCCCTCGAAGGCCTCGGCGAGCGGGAAGGCGCCTCGCGCCTTGAGGACCGCGGCCAACGACGAAACGAACTCGTCGCCGGGCTCGTCGCCGCTCGCGAGCTGGCCGTTACCGAACTTGTAGGCGAAGTGCAATGCGTCGGCGCGCGCGCCGTCGAAGCCGAAGTTGAGCCAGTGCCGGTAGGGATCGAGCGCGGCGGCGTAGCCGTTCTCGCGCAACTTTGACCAGCGCCACAGCGCCAAGTCCTTCCAATCCTCGTGGACCCACGGGTTGACGATGCCCGGATTGCGGTCGCGTAGGTCGGCGAAGAGCTCCGGGCGCTTCCAGGCATCCACGCTATTCTTGGCGCGGAACATCGGGATGTCGAAGAGCAGCTTGCCGCCGGCGGCGTGAACCTCGTCGACGGCCGCGCGCAGCTGTCCATGGGCGAGCCACTGCGACCAGCGGCGGACCGCGACGAGCTCCGCGAAGGCGGGCTTGGCGCGCGCAGACTTCTGATCGGATTCCGTCCAGTCGAGGGCGGGCTTGCCGATCAAAGAGGACAGCGCCATGAACTCGGCGTACTCCCCCAGCCAGAACTCGTTCTTCGCGCACCAAGCGGCGAAATCGGCGGCGCGCTCCGCAGGAGCGCCCTTAAGGAAGGCCGCGTAAGCATCCCGCGCGATCGCGCCTTCCCGGGAACGAAGTGACGCGTAGTCCACGCTCTGCGACGGCGCCCCGAGGGACTTGGCCTCTGGGACCAAGAACCAGTCGATCTGGTCCTCGTTGAGCGCGTACAGGCTCACCGGCGCGTAGGGGCTCTCATCGAGCGTCGCGAAGTGCGGCAGGAGGAGAACGGCGTCCACTCCCTGTGGCGCCAGCTCCTCGCGGTAATAGGCGGCGAGGTCCGAGTACTTGCCTACTCCGGCGTCATTCGCTTTTTTTTTAGGCCGGAGAGCGTACAGCGGCACGGTCACCGCGGTGCGGGTCGCCGCGCCGTCTTTCCACCAGGACGCGTCGCCGGTGGACGGGGCAGGGCGGGAGGAGGCGCGCTCGGCTAACGCGGCGGAAGAAGCGTGCGCGGGCGAAACGGCCAGGAAGGAGCCGAGCACGGCTTGCAGCGCGCGGCGTGCGAGGCCCGCCTTGGCCGGCGCGGCCGGAGGGCGAGGAGTCGTGCGCTCGCGGGCTTCGGCGGCCAGGGCGTTGGCCTCGCGCTCGATCGCCTCGGGGTCGTGCAAGCGCGTGCGCAGGACCTCGAGTCCGGCGTCGATCGTGTCGAACAGGCCCGCGCCGACCTCGTGCGGTCCGTAGCCAGGCATCGTCACGGCCGTGCGCTTGACCAAGGCGGTCAGGTACAGGAACCACCCGTCGGGCAGGGGCTTACCGGCTGCCTTCATCCCCTCGGACAGCGCCGCGGCGAGAACGGCGAGCTTGGCGGCGGTGCGTTCGGCCGCGGCCGCGGTCCCGAGAATCTTGTCCGGCGCCGGCGGCGCGTCGGCGGTTTGACCGGTGACGATTTGCGCCGCGGCCGCGGCGGTCTTGGCGAGCAACTCGCCCGGCTGCAGGTCGTCGACGAGATCCGTCCAGGTCACTCGCGGCGCCTCGGGCGTGCCGCGCGAGGAGTAGAACTGCAGGCCGTCGCGACTGGCCGCGGCGACGACGACGGCCAGGCCGGAATCGCCCGGCGCGGACACCGTGCCGGCCTTCGGTCCCGCGTTGCCCGCGCCGACGACGACGCCGATGCCCGAGGCGACGAGACGGTCGACGAGCATCGACAGCGGCGTGCGCCGCGTGGTCGCCGCCGCCATGGTCAAAGAGATCAGCACGGGCGTCTTGGAGCCGCGGGCCGCCGCCGCCACGCTCTCGAGAGCCGCGATCACCCGCAGTTCGGAAACGCCCGTCGCGGCGCGAACGCGCACGAAGGACAGATCCGCGCCCGGCGGAAGAGCGGCGGCCTTTTCGCCGTCGCCGAGTTCGAGAGTCAGTCCGCCGGGCTCCGGTTGCGAGGAGGAGAGCGGATAGTAAGGGAGCGAGCGGCGCACGGTCCAGCCGCGATGCTCGAGGGCGATCGTCAGCGCGTAGAGCTTGTGCTCGGGAACCGAGAGCCACAGCGCGCGCGACACCGGCAAGGACATTTTGTGGATCGACTCGAAGCGAGTCAGCGTCGCCTGGTCGAGCGCGCTTTCCCCCGCCGGAGGAACGACGAACAGGTCGACGGGGCCCATCGCCTCGTCCACGCCCGCGACGCCGGAGCCCGAGGAGTCCATCGGCGAAGTCGGCGCGTCGAGCGGCACGCCCGCGGCGCGCGCCAGCAACTGCACGAGCTCGCTCAGGGCGCCGGGCTTGCTGATCGCCTCCCGGTTCTTGATGACGAACGCGGTGATGATGGGCTTGAGCGGCTCGGCGCGCAGGCGGGCGACGAAATCTTTGCTGCGTACCGCGATCGGGAACACCTTCGCGATCGTGCGCGTCAGCGCGAGGTTTTCGGGGCCGGCGGCGTCGAGGAGGTCGGTGACGACCCGGTCGCTGATCGCCTCGGGCGCGGCGTCGGCGATGTTCGAGAGCGCGGCGGTAGCCAAATGACGGATGTTGCCGCGCTCCGCGCGGTCGCGCACGCGCGCCGACAGGCCTTCGGTCTCCGACGCCCTCGCCCACGCCCCGATCTGGCCCAAAAGCCAGGTCGAAGAGAAGCGCGCTCTCTTGTCCGTGTTGCCGAGCTCCTTGACGGCGCGCGCGATCGCGGAGCGGTCGCCGCGGCGCGCCAGCGCATAGGCCGCGTAGATGCCCACGCCCCAGTCGTCGTTGGCCGCCGCCTTCTGCAACAGCGCGTCGACCGCGTGCGTCGAAATTTCAGCCAGCGCGAGGAAGGCCATTTGCCGAACGCGCGGATCGGAGTCGTTGAGGCCGGCCTCGGCCAAAGCGACGGCGGAGGCGGGCGACTTCAGGTTCATGAGCACCGCGGCGGCGCGCAGGCGCACGAGCCAGACATCGTCCTTGAGGGCTATCAATAAAGCGGGCACTTCGATGTCGCGAGCGGCGTTGAAGCGCTTGGCGACCTCGGCCTGCACCGCGTTGCCGGCGGAGGAGCGATCGGCGGGTTCCTCGGACGACTCGTCGGGGCTGTCGCCGTCTTGACGGGCCTGCGCCTCGCTCTTGGCGAGCTCGGCCTCGCGGAAGGCCCGGTCCTCGGCGTCCTGGACGCCCTTGAGCCGCTCGAGCCAGCCCCAGGCGTCGGCGGCGGGAACCGGCGTCGCCCCGGTCACTCGTCGCCACAGTCCCGCGACGCCGACGCCGAGCGCCCGGGTGCCCGAGGCCGCGACGAGCGACACGGCGGCCCACGCATCGACGAAGCCGGCCCCCTGGAACCACAGCGGCACGCCCATGTCCTTGGAGGTGCGCATGAGCACGGCCTTCACCGCGAAGGCCATGTTGTCGTGCACGAACGGCGTGATCGCGCCGGCGGAGCGCATCGCGAGCTTCACAAGAAGCGCGATCCCCGCCAAAGACGGGTTCGACATCGAGGTGCCGGACATGCCGGTGTGCTTGCCGTCGTCCAAATCAGAAGCCGAGCGCGGCGAATCTTTGGACTTCGCGGAATAAACGCCGTCCTTATAGACGTTGCTCGAGCCGGGCGAGGTCGTCACGTCTCCGCCGATCGCGGTGATCTCGGGCTTGAAGCGGAAACGCTTGATCGCGTAGCGGCGGTCGATATCGGGCCCGACGGAGCTGTAGAACGAGATCTCGGGTACGCCGTCGTCCTTGCTCTTGGCGGCCGCGGCCACCGCGATGACCTCGACGCCGGCGGCGGGCTGGCTCAAGGTGCGGTCGAAGGGGCCGGAGTTGCCGGCGCTCGCGGTGACGATCGGGTATTCCCCCGCCACGTTCTTC
Organism: Elusimicrobiota bacterium; assembly: GCA_043731745.1. GTDB lineage: Bacteria > Elusimicrobiota > Elusimicrobia > UBA1565 > UBA9628 > GWA2-66-18. The sequence continues at coordinate 17,521 of JAYTIP010000290.1, forward strand.
TGCTTCGTGAGCTGGGAGAAGAAGTCGGCCAAGTTGTCGGCCGAGGTGCCGCGCGAGCCCAAGCTCAGGCTGATCACGTCGACGCCTTTTTTCTGCGCGATCGCCGCCGAGCCCATGATCTCGCCGTCGGAGGCGCCGGGCTGGTCGCGCGAGAACACCTTGGCCATCGTGCCCTTCGCGCCCTTGGCCATGCCGAGGAAGTTTTCGTTGCCGGAGATGGAGATGCCGGCTACGTGGGTACCGTGCCCAATCCAGTCCTCGGGACCCTCGTCGACCATGTCGACGACGTCAAGTCGCCCGCCGAAGTCGGCGTGCGTCGAGTCGGCACCCGTGTCGATCCAGAGGATCGAGCCGGCCGCGCCCGTGACGCCCGCCTGCCAGACCGGCTTGACGTTCTGCAACTCGGAGGAGTCCATCAGATGAGTCTGGAAGTTCGACTGCGAGTCGAGGATCTCCGCGCTCGAACTCACGTACTTGCGGATCGCGGTCGCGTTGCGGCGCGGCACGGTCACATAAATTTCCTGGCGGCCCACGTCGGCGCCGAAAACATGGCGCACCGTGACCTCCATCTTGTCGAAGAGCTCGAGCTGCTTGCCGAAGCCCGCGTCCTCGAGCGACTTGCGCGCGGTGGCGCGGCCCTCCTCGGTGAACGAGGCGTTGGGCAGCGACGAGGCGATGCGTCCGCCTTGGATCGGGCGCAGCCAGAGTCCGACGCGGGCCTCGACTTTGCGCAACATCAGCAGGTGGCCCCCGTCCTCGAGGTCGACGCGCGTCACGCGGAACTGGCCGCCGTCGGCGGACTCCCAGTAGCGCAGCAGCTTTTCCCAGGAGACGACGCCGGGATCGTCGGGTCCGAACGAGAGGAAAGCGAAGCCGCGGTCGCGCAGACCGCCGTACAAGCCGTCCATGAGCTCGGAGACGCCCACGCCTTTAAGGCGCTGGGAAGCGATCTGGCGCCAAAGTTTGCGAACCTCTCCCTCGAAAGCTTGCATCGCGCGCGGCGAGCCGCTCTCGCGCAGGCGCTGGGCGCGGCTCACCAAGTCGGCCCAGGCGCCGACCTCGCTCGTGCCCGTGAACGCGTCGCTGCGCACGACGAGGCGCGTCGCGAGGACGTAGAGGCTGTCGAGCTGCTGGAGCACCGCGGTCAGGCGCAGGTGCTCCTTGCTCTTGGGATCGGGCAGGGCTTTCGTCGCGGCGCCGAGGACGATCGCGCGGTAGCGGCGCTCGCCTGCGGCCAACGCCTTGGCGGGCTCGGCGTTCTTGAGCGCGGTCACCCGCGCGGCGCCGTCTGAAAGGCCGTCGTAGAGCTTGGGGTCCTCGAGCTCCTTGGAGTCGGGATTGAGGACGAGGACATCATAAGGGCGGGAAAGGCGCAGGGAGGTCTGGGTTTGGGTCAGCGCGCGTTGAAGGCCGGTGACCTTGATTTGGCGCAGCGCATTGGGGCCTTTGAACTCGAACGCGCGGGCCCGGACTTCCGAGATGATCGTCGAGAGCAGGCCGCGGACGACGCCGCGCGGCGGGCCGCGGGGTGCGGAGGCGCGCATGTGGTGGAGTTCGTGGAGCAGGACCTGGCGCATCAGCCACGGGGTCGCGGTGAGTTCGGGACGGACCCAGATGAGGCCGCGCGAGGCGAAGGCGAAGGTGAGGTCCTTGTAACGGTTGTCGGGGCGGTACGGCTTAACGAGCGCGGCGGCGTTGCCGTCGAGACGACCCTCCAACACTTCCGATCGCAGGAACGCCCGCATCTCGGCATCCGAAACGGAACGACCACGGCGCATCGCGCCGACGAAAATGACGGCGTCGATGACGGCGTTGAGGACGAACGCTCCCGTGAGAGCCATGGCGCCGATCGCGGTGACCGTCAGGATGGTGGCGCCGGCGGAGGGGCTCGCCTGGGCCGCGGAGAAGGAGTGGGCGGACCAGCGCGCGAACTCGACAACGGCCCAGGCAGCGCCGGAAAGGCTCGCTAACAATAACGGGAAAAGGGCGCCGCGTTTTTCGCCTTCAGGTTTGGTTGGTGGGGCCGGTTCATGTATGACGGGGGCGCCGTTGTTTCGGGAGACGTTTAGAGGCGTGTTCGGCAGGGCCTGAGAGTCGCCGGCGCGAACGGCGCCGATATCCGCGCCCAATTCGTTGCCGTTCAAAATCCGTTCGCCGGTGATGCGGGTCGCGAAGTCTTGCGAAGCGGCGTGGCCGTAAGACTCACCCGGGGCGTCGTGTTTGACGGCCTCGAGGGCGCTCGGAACGACTGCCGACGGGACGAGCGGATGAGCGGCGGCGGAGGTGATAGGAGCGGCCGCCGTCAACGCGGCGGCCGGCGCCGCGATGAGAAGGGCCTCGATGGGGGACGGCGCGGCGAGCGACGGCGTGAGGGACGGAGTCAGGGACGGATTTAACGGCAACGAGTTTAACGGCAAAACGGATTGGGTACCCAAACCGGAACCGAGACCCGTGGGGACGACGCCCAACTGAGGAACCAACGACACGGACGACATTTTACCGGTAACCTGCTGAGCGACCGCCGATGAAACGGCGGGGCCCCAGCTGGAAAACAGCAAGGTCGCCGCTAGCGCGGCGGAAACGGAACGGCGGATTCGGGGAGACTTTTTAATCAACTTTTAGTTACTGCAAGAAAATCATGTCTGACGGCGCGCTTTCGGGCTTTTTAGGATCCAACGGCCTTCGCACCTTCGGTGCGGGAGTGGGCTTTTCATCGTCGACCATCTTCAATTTTTTCGGAGTGACCTTCGCGGGAGCCGGAGTCGCCTTTGAATTCGGCCGCTCCGCGTCCTCAACAACGCCCGGCACGCGCTTCTTGTAAATGATCTTGGGGCCTCGACCAATCTCGTACGGCAAAGCGAAACCGATCTGCGCGATCCAGCTGCGATATTGAAGTTGGCCCAATGCTTTCAGCTCGGCGTTGAAAAAGGCGCTCCAAGTCGGCCGCGCGTACTGCACGCCCGTGATCCATCGTCCCTGGCTTTGCTCGGGGTGGTCGCTGCCTTGTCCCGTCACATCGGCGATCAGGAAGGTGCGTGATTTCAGCTCGAGCTTGGAGCGCACGGACCCGGCCGCGTAGTTGTAGCCGAAACCGATGAACGGCGTCCAGGCGTCGTAGCTCTTGTGCACGATGGCGTCGACGCCGAAGCTGTTGAGGCTCCAGTCGATCTCGCCGTTGAGCTCGCTGTCGGCCTTGAAGTTGTTGTCGATGTCGACATTGAACAGGCCCTTGAGCCGGGTGCGGCCGCGCACATAGTTGTAGTGGCCGCCGACCGTGAGGGTCGGCTGCTCTTCCTCGCCGAAGAAGTGCTGGCGGGCGCCGAAGCCGAAGGAATTGGTTTGAACCTGCGCGGTCATGGTCGGGGAGATTTTGTAGCCCGGAGGCGTCGTCGCGTCGGCGAAGCGGATGTAGGCGTCTCGGCGCCCGGGCAGGCCCATGCGCAAGTGGAGGGCCAAGTTCGGGAACAAGGTCGAACTGGGAAAAATTTTGGAGCCGCCCTGGTCCTGAAGCGCCTGCACGGTCAAGGCCGGGAAAGCGGATTTGTTGAACGGAATGCGGCCGATGCCGAGCGAGAGGTCCGGCTGCAGCGCCCAGCCCTTCACTTCACGGGGCGGATCGAAGTTCGAACCCGCGTTGAACGCGAGGCCCTGTGCCATCTCGTGGCTGAGCCACTGCGACATGCTCGTAAAATCGTCGGAAAGGCTCGGATTGGCCCGAGCCCCCGGCGCAAGGAGCAGAAAAAGCGCGGCCGCGAGGGCCGGGCTACGCTTCAATGCTTGATGACCTGGCGAGAGCGACCGCGGTCGGTGCACCAGCGGTAGGACTGCGCGGCGGGCTCGAAGCGCAAGGTCGTCTTCAGACGGTTTTCGCTCACGGGCTTCGAGCGAATTCCATGTTTGCGGCCGTTGAGAGAGGCGCTTTTCTTCATACTCGGATGGTAGCAGTCGTCCCCCGGAGGGTCATGGGCCCGAGGTCCCACCCCCCATCCGACAAATGGCCCACTCGATGGATATTTCGTTAATGACTAAAAGCCTGGCACCTATAGAAGGAAAAGAAAGGGGGCGAATCCGTTAGGATTCGCCCCCCTTTTCGCCTGGGAACTACGGGTTTTCGTACACCTTGAGCTTGCCGTCCTTCTGCATCATGCCGACGCGGGCGTTATTGAACATCTTGAACACCGCGACCTTGTCGGACGGCACGAGTTCGGCGGGGATCAGGAACACATGAATCTCCCCCGACGCCTCGGTCAGGATGAAGGTGATGGTCTTGGCCGTCTTGTCGACGCGGCCGGCCTTGATGTCGTCGGTGTAGAACACCTTGTAGGCCTGCCCGCCGACGGTCGCGGCCGCCCCGCCCGCGCCCACGCCCTCGAGCATCTTCTTGAGGGTGATGCGGACCTTGTCGTCCTCGTTGGCCGCGTTCTCGAGCACGATCTCGCTCTTCATCTGGTTGATGACGTTGGGCGAGAGGTAGAGCTTGTACTTGGCCGTGCCGGCGCTCACCGACTCTTCCTTGTCGAGGAGGCCTTTCACGTTGAAGAACACGGCGTCGGAGCCGTCGACGAGGATCGAGACATAGGCGTTCTGCGAGCGGTCGAACGCGCCGCTGATCCAGACGTCCTTGCCGCCGAGGCTGTACTTGAGCGGGCTCTTCAGCTGTCGATTGAGGAGGGACGGAAGGTCGATGGAGGCGACTTCGTTGGCGCTCGCCTGGCCGACCTCGCCGCCGAGCTGGGCCAAAACGGAGAGGCTGAACCAGTTCATCGAGGGCATCAGCTGCAGCTGCGCTCGGGGGGCCTGGATGGTGAGTCCCTGGAGGTTCATCTTCGGGAAGGGCTGCGTGAACGCCGCCTGGGCGAACGCGGCCTCGGCTCCGGCGGACATCGCTTCGCCGCCGGCGAACGCGAACGACGGGGCGGCGAGGGCGAGAGCCAGAACGAACGACTTTTTCGCGTGATTCATGCGGCCTCCAGAGCCGGTCTTGGTGTCAGGCATTAAATACTTCGCGCCGGCCTTTCAACCGGTGCGGGATTCTAAAATATGACTTTGTCGAATGCAAGCGCGAAAGCGTGATGGAGCGGTAAAAAAAGAGCCCCCCTCCGTTAGGCTTCGTAGGGGTGTAAAGGAGTCCGCGACAGCGGACTGGGGACGAGGTACAGCCGTACTTTCTTCTCGAGTCCGGCTTTCTTCAGCGCCGGCAGGAACTCCGCGCCGCGCGTTTCCTCGTCGAGGAGGACGAAGACCTGGTAGCCGCGCGCGAGAAGATCGCGCACGAGCGCCGGCGTAGGGGGCTCGGGGTAGGCCGTCGCCCCGGAGTAAAACATCGCCTGGGGCGATTTATTGTCGCCGACATTTAAAATGACTTTCTTGCCGGGGAGTTCACGCAAAGCCATGGTCGCGCGCCGAAAGATCGGATAATCGTAGCGCTCGTTCCACGGGCAGATCGAATAATCGGCCCGCACACGCGGCACGAGCGCGATCAAGATCGCCGCGGCGAGGGCGGCCTTCCCCGCGCGACCCGAGGCCCAGAGCGCGGCGCCCGCGAAGCCGGCGAGCAAAGCCATCGCGGGGACGGCGACGCACGCGTAGGCGTAAAGCTTCGTGGCGATCAAAGAGAAGAACGCATAGGGCAACGCGATCCAGAGCAAAGCCACCTGAGCTTTCTTGCGCCTCGCCGCGTACACCATCGCGGCAAGGAGGGCCGCGGCGATGATCCTTCCTCCATAGTGCACGGGCACGAGCGACAGATGCCACCACCAGGCGTGGGCATGGCCGTCCAAGGCGTGGAATAGGTGATCGAGCTGAATCCCGGACTCCAAGCGCCACAGGTCGGGCCAGCGAGAGGAGGCGTACAACGGCCACGGCAACGCCGTGAGGAGAAAGGCGGGAACCGCCGTCAGGCACCAATAGCCGCGCCGTGCGTTCAACAACGGCAGGGACGCGGCGAGGGCGAGCAATGCCACGGCCGACATGCAAAGCGTTCCGAGTCCCAAGCTCAACCCCGCGGCCGCCGCATAAGCACGGCTCTGCTTGCGCGCCGAGACGACGAACAACAAAACGGTGAGCGTGATGAAGAAAACGTTGATCACATGCGGCGCGTCGTCGGGCACCGTTCCCGACACGAGACGAATCATCAAAGGGTTCAGCGCGTAGACCGACGCCGCGATGAGGCCGGCTTCTTTACGCTCGAGCCCGAACAGTTCGCCTGCGAGCAGGAAGACGAGAAGGATCGCGAGCGTGTCGAGACAGACGGAGGGCAGACGGAAGGCGAGCTCGCTCTCGCCGAACACCGCGATCCCCCCCGCCATCAGCCACATCGGCAGGGGGGGCTTGTGCAGCCAGACGCGGGCCTTCGTCCATTCATGGTCGTCGGCGGGCAGGACCTTCTCCTCGTACAAGGTCGGCTCGAGCGGGTGCGCGAGCAGGTTCTTGGCCACGAGCGCGTGATACGCCTCGTCCCACTGGCTGATGTAGGGGTGATTCGCCGCGCGCAGGCGCAGCGCGAACCCGCACGCGACGATCAGGCCCAACAGGACGGCCGTCGTCTTCCCCTTCACTGCCCGTAGGCCAGTCGAAGCGCAAGATACTCAGGAAGCCCCGCGGCGCGGATCTTCGCCTGTACGCCCGCGATGTCGTAGGGTACGCGGAACACGCGGAAGGTCCCCTTATCGGAATCGTAGAGGCCGCACGAGGCGCGGTTGTCCTGGTCGCGCGGTTGGCCGACCGAGCCCGGGTTGAGCGCCACGGGGCCCATGGCGCCGTCGTAGAGCCGCGGCAGAATCTCTTCTTTGTCGTCGAGGAAGCGCGAGTCGATTTTCTCCGCGTCGCCCTCGGCGTAGCGGAACAGGAGCGGCATGTGGCTGTGGCCGACGAACAGCGGCCACTTATTGACGAGCGGTACGTTGTCGCGAAACTGCAACGGGCTCAGCAGATACTCCTCGGGAGGATTGCGCGGGGTGCCGTGCGCCAAGGTGAACCCCGGCGTCTCGAGACGCGCGGTCAATCCTTCCAGAAAAATCCGGTTCGCGTCGGATAAATGCGAGCGCGTCCACATCACGGCCGCGCGCGCGTATTGATTGAACCACTCGAGGTCGAGGCGATCGATCACGGCCAAGTCGTGATTGCCACAGATGATCGAGAGGTTCGGGAGCGCGCGGATACGGTCGAGGCAGGCGTCGGGATCGGGTCCGTAGCCCACGAGGTCGCCGCAGCAAATCCAGCCGCCCACGCCGAGGTCCTCGAGATAATCGAGCACCGCGCTGAGCGCTTCCAGATTCGAATGGACGTCGGAGATGACTCCGTAGATCACCGGTCCCCCGTTATACCAGACGACGGGGAACGGCGCAAGCTCGGTTCGGTTAAGCTTCGGGCGCGGCTTCCGGGGCGGGTTCCGGCAAGGCGAACGGACCCTGCTGGACGACCTTCGACTTCGTGGCCTCGCGCTCGGTCCCGCCGACCTTCTTGCGGAAGTCGACGGAGATGAGCTGGCTGACGCCCTTCTCCTCCATCGTGACTCCGTAGATGACGTCGGCGGCTTCCATCGTGCGCTTGTTGTGGGACACGATGAGGAACTGGGTCTTGTTCTGGAACTCGCGCAGCAGGGAGACGAAGCGCTCGATGTTGGCGTCGTCGAGAGCGGCGTCGGCCTCGTCGAGCATGCAGAACGGAGAGGGCTTGACCATGAAGAACGCGAACAGGAGCGCGATCGCGGTCAAGGTCTTCTCGCCGCCCGAAAGCAGCATGATGCTCTGCAGCTTCTTGCCCGGGGGCTGGGCCAGGATGTCGACGCCGGTCGTCAGGATGTCCTCGGGGTTGGTGAGGATCAGGTCGGCCTCGCCGCCTTCGAAGAGCACGCCGTACAGGCGGCGGAAGTGCTCGCGCACCTCGGTGAAGGTCTGGCGGAAGTTCTCGCGCGTCGCGTTGTTGATCTTGACGATCGCGGCCATGAGGTCGTCCTTGGCCTTGAGGAGATCGTTGATCTGACCGATCAGGAAGCGCTGCTTCTCGGCGAGGGCTTCGTACTCCTCGGGCGCCGCCATGTTGATGTTGCCCATCGCGGCGATGCGCCGGCGCAGGAACTCGATCTTCTCGACGTCGGCGACGACGCCCTTGAACTTGTTCTTGGCTTCCTCGGCGGTGAGCTGCCACTCGTCCCAGAGGCGGGTCTTGAGCAGGTCGTACTTCGACTTCATCGCGGAGGCGTGGACCTCGTGCTGGTGCAGGTCGGCCTGGGCCTGGTCGTGCTGGCCCTGGAGCTGTTTGATCGTCTCGCCCAAGGCGTCGATCTGGTTCTGCAAAGTCTGGAGGTTCTCGAACACGGACTTGGCGGCGTTCTCGTGGACGGCGAGCTCGGACTGAAGACCCGAGATCTCGACGCGCATGCTCTCCTGAGCGGCGAGAGTCTCATCCTTTCGGCTGGTGAGCTCCGCCGTCTCGGCGGCCAAACGGGCGATCGAGGCTTCAAGGGACGCCTTTTCGTCGTCAAGGCGCTTGCGGCTCGAGGAGTACGCCTCGAGCTGCTGCTCGACGCCGCGGCGGCGCTCGTCCTGGCCCTGGAACGCGGCGCGCTTGCCCGACAGTTCCTCACGAGCGGCGGCGAGGGACTCGGCGGCGTTGGTTTCGGACAGTCGCACTTCGGCGACGCGGGCTTCGGCTTCCGCGCGCTTCTCGCGGCGCTCGCGGATCGTTTCCTTGGCGAGAGAGGCATCGGAGAGGGCCTTGGCGGCCTCCTCGGTCGACAGCTCGACGTTGCGGGCGTGATTGGCGAGCGACTGCTCGAGCTGGTTGACCCGGGCCTCGAGACCGTGGCGGCGGCCGGACTCCTGCGACAACGCGGTGGACATGAGACGCGCGGCCTGGAGGGCTTCCGTCAAAGTGGATTCGTTCTGCGCGCGCTCCTCGGCGAGCGAGGTGCCGCGCAACTGGAGCGTGACGACCTTCTCCTTGATCTCGCCCAAGTCGGCGAGGGTGGGCTGAGGGCCGTCCTTGGCGGCGGCGCCGCCGAACACCCAATGATCACCGAACAAGGTGCCGCCGAGCTCGTAGGCCTCGGCGAAGAGATGGCGCAGGGCCTTCTCGTGCTTCGCGTCGTACTGCAGGCGCGAGATCAGGGGCTTGGCCTCGGCGGGGTACGCCTTGTCCGAGAGCTCGGGCAAGGACGAGAGCACCAGGAAGCGGGCGCGGCCGGTGCCGGAGGCCTGCAGCAGTTCCACGCCCAAGCGCGCGGCGCTCGAGTCCTCGACGACGACGGCGAACAGGCGCTCGCCGAGAAGGTCCTCGAGCTCGGGCTTGAAGGCGTCGTCGACGCGGAACAATCCGCGCACGGTGCCGAGCACTCCGGTGATGTTGGCGTTGATCACGGCCTGCGCGCCGACCCAGTACGGGTTCTGGCCGCCCTGGCTTTCAAGGGCTTCAGCGCGAGCCGAAGTCTGAGCGAGAGCCGAATGAAGCGTGACGGTTTCCTCGGACAGCGCGGCCTGGCGGGCACGCAGTTCTTCAGCGCGCAGCTCGGCGGCGGCGTTCGCGGTCTGAGCGGCCTCGAACGCGGTCTCGGCGAGCACGGCCTCGGCCTTCGCCTCGTCGAGGCGCCCGCGCGCTTCCGCGGCGGAAATCTGGTCGCGCTCGAGGCTCTTGAGCGCGGTGCGCGCGCGCACTTCGGCGCGCGTGAACTCGGACTCCGCGCCCGACAGCTCGCGGCCGAGCTCGTACGACTCCTGAATCTTGGCCTGCGCCTCGCGGGCGAGGGCGTCCTTCTGCGCCTGCGCCTCGGCGACGGCCGCCTCGATGGCGGCGAGCTCGGCGCTGGCGGCCTCGGCG
>JAYTIP010000291.1:0-16220 GCA_043731745.1 Elusimicrobiota bacterium
GACCGGGGCGGTCCGGGTGAACCATGGCTGAAGATTACTACGGGCTTCTGGGCGTCGCGCGCAACGCGACGGACGCGGAGATCAAGGCCGCGTACCGGAAGGCCGCGATGAAGCATCACCCGGACCGCAACCCCGGCAATAAAGATGCCGAGGCGCAGTTCCGCAAGATCAACGGCGCCTACGAGGCGCTCTCCGACGCGAAGAAGCGCAAGATGTACGACCAGTACGGCGAAGCCGGCGTTAACCAAGGCCCCGGCGGCTTCGGCGGCGGCCAGGGCTTCGAGGGCTTCGGTCAGGGCGCGGACCCCAACGAGATTTTCGGAGACCTCTTCGAGAATCTCTTCGGCGGCCAAGGCGGCCAGCGCGGCGGCGGACGCCGCCAGCAGGCGCGCGGCAACGACCTCAAGTACTCGACGACGATCTCGCTCGAAGACGCGTTCAACGGCACCCAGCTACCGATGCACTTCGAACGCGTGGAGTCGTGCGGCACCTGCCACGGCTCCGGCGGCAAGCCGGGCTCGGGCGTCAAGCGCTGCGGCCAATGCCGCGGCTCCGGCCGCGTTCAGGTCTCACAAGGATTTTTCGCGATGTCGCAGGCTTGTCCGCAATGCCACGGCGAAGGCCAGGTCGTCGAGAATCCGTGCAAGGACTGCAAGGGCGCCGGCCGCGTGCGCAAGAATGCCGAGCTCAAGGTCAAGATTCCGCCGGGAATTTATCATGGCGCCACGCTTCGTATCTCAGGCGAGGGCGAGGCGGGGCCGCGAGGTTCTCAGGCCGGGGATCTTTATTTGGAAATTCACATTAAGCCCGACCCGCGCTTCGAGCGTCACGAAGACGACCTGTCCGTCGGCGCTTCCGTCGACATCGCCACGGCCGCGCTCGGCGGCACGACGACCGTGCCCACGATCGACGGCGAGCCGGTGACGGTCAAGATCTCCCACGGCACCCAGGCGGGCGCCACCTTGCGCGTGCGCGAGAAGGGCATGCCCAAGCTTCACGGCCGCGGTCGCGGCGACTTGCTCGTGCACGTGAAGATCGAGGTGCCGCGCGAGCTCACCGGCAAGCAGAAGGAGCTTCTCGAGCAGTTCCGCGCGACCTTGCACGAAGAGCACGACGGCAAGAAGACCGACGGCGGCGTGTTCGGAAAAATATTCGGTCAGTAAAAGGGCTTACTCTTTAGCCCACTTGCCGTCGAGCGCGTCGCCGCAGGGATCCCAGCCGAACACGGACTTCAAACGCGCGATCCATGAATGCGGACCGCCGCGGCCCGGATCGCCGCCGCAGAACGCCGCGTCGCCGAACAGGCTCGGACCCCAGGCGGTTTCTTTCGCGTAACCCTCGGCCCACGGACCTTTCGCGTAACGCTCGAGCGTCGTGACGAGCGGATGATTCACCTCGCCCACATTTGATTCGGGCGCCAAAAAGGGCCGCTCGACCGCGCCGTCGCCGCAGTGGTCCAAGCCGAAGAACCGGCCCCCCGCGCAACTGGCGAGGTTCGGGTAAATGTGGTGTTTGCCCTCGGAGACGAACAAGCGGGCCGGGCCGTGGGGATCGAAAGGTTCGTGCCACGGCAAATCGATGCTCGCGACGCGCCAGCCGGCGTCGCCGAGCACGGCGTCGAGGTTGATCTCCTGCACGTCGCCCGGGTGGCCGCCGAAGCCGCTGCTGCGGAATCCGCAGTCCTCCGGGAAAATGAGGGCGTAGACGATCTTCAAATGTCCGGGCGAAGCCGGGTGCACCTGAAAGAGCGCGTCGTGCGCTCCGCACTGCTCGCCCTTGGCCCACACGAGGGTCGGCATCAGCGCGTTCGCTAGCGCGAGCTCCTCGGCGTCGTCCATGCCGTCGCCGTCGAGATCTCCGTCCAGGGGGCGCGGAGCGTCGACGGTGGGCGCAACGCTGGGGGCGGCCGGGAGGAGCGGACGGGCGGGCGAGGAGCCGCCGGAGGACGGCGTCTCGCCGGATGAGCGCGCACCGTCGAAGAACGCGTCGAGCGCGGGTTTATCGAGCGGCGGTTCGGCCGCGGGCGGCGCGAACGCGGCGGTCGAGACGATGAGAATCGCGGCGAGCATGGCACACTTTAGCCAATCGAGCCCGTCCCGGGCCCCGGCCCAATGGGGACGCGGGCGCCGGACAAAAGACCTAGGCTCGAATCTTATCCACCGCACTTTCAGCGCTGAAAGTACGGTGGATAAGTTCGCGTGGCCGTCTAGTTGCTAGAATCAAGCGCATGCCTCAATTCCTCGTCGCTCCCGAAGACGTAGGCCACGGCGCCTTCGCGCTCAAGGGCCCGGAGGCGTTCCACGTCGTGAAGGTGATGCGCCTGGCGATCGGCGCGGAGCTTGAGCTGTTCGACGGCAAGGGCGGGCGCTTTCTCGGCGTGATCGAGACGATCGGCGCCGACGGCTCGGTCGGCGGCAAGGTGACCAAGACCGTTCAAGCCGACGAGACGCGCAACTCGAAGCTCGATCTTTATCTCGGTCTGCTCAAGGCCAGCCACTGGGACGAGGCGCTCGATCAGTGCGTGCAGCTCGGCGTCGCCGCGATCGTGCCCCTGTTGACGCCGCGCACCGTCGTCCTGCTTCACGAGGTCGATCGCGTGAAGTCGAAGGCGGAGCGCTGGTCGCGCCTGGTGATGGCCGCGGCCAAGCAATGCGGCCGCGCCGATCTGCCGCCCGTGCGCGAGCCCGTGCAGTTCCGCGACGCGATCCGTGCGCTCAAGGACAAGGGGCTCGTGCTCCTCGCGTGGGAAGGCATGAAGGGCTCGACCGCGGCCGACGCGCTCGGTCCCGCGGTGCGCGCGGCGAAGGAGAAAAGCGGAGAGGCGCCGCTACTCGTCAGCCTGTTCATCGGTCCGGAGGGCGGCTTCTCCGACGAGGAAGTCGAACTCGCTCGCGCCGAGGGCGCGGTCGTTTTCGGTCTGGGACCGCGCATTTTGCGCGCGGAAACGGCGGCCGCGGCGGCCGCGGCCGTCGTGCAGTACGAGTTGGGAGCGCTATGAGCGAAGTCGTCGAAACCGAGGACGGCATCTCGCCAGCGGTGGCGCAACGCCTGCAGGTCATCGCCGGATCGATGGGCGGAGGCCTGACGATGATGGCCGGTCTCGTCGCGTGGACCTATGTCAACGGCGTCGCGAAGGTCCCGGCGCCCGATCACGCGCGCTTCATCAATCTGCTGACGACGGTCGCGATGTTGGTGGCCGTGTCCTGCATCGTCGCCTCCGAGATTCTGTGGCGGCGTCTGCTCAAGACGGCTCCGGGTCCGCTCGGCTCCCGCGTGCAAAGCGCCTTCATCGTCCGCATGGCCTTGCGCGAGGGGGCCGGTTTCCTCGGCATGACGGTCGCTTATCTGGCGGCGCTCAACGGCGTCTTGCGTGTGTACCCGGCGTACTGGGTCAACCTGGCGCCGTACGGGCTGTTCGTGGGATTTCTGGCCGCGCATTGGCCGACCGCCGAACGGCTGTCCGCCGCGGCCCGCGAAACCCTCGGTTCCGGTCTTTAGGCCCAAGCCGGGAGGGGGGCCGATGACCCTTGCCGGGGGGGGACTATAAGGATATAATCGAGCGTTGCCCGATTGTCTGTTCTGCCGGATCGTCCGACGCGAGATACCCGCCCAAATCGTCCACGAGGACGACCAAGCGGTGGTCTTCAAGGACATAACCCCGCAGGCTCCGACGCATTTATTGGTGATTCCCAAGAAGCACTTGGACTCGCTGAGCGCGTCGTCCGACGGGGATGCCGCTTTGCTAGGGCATCTGCAGAGGCTGGCGTGCACGGTCGCCGAGAAAGCGAAGCTCTCGTCGTACCGGCTCGTGACGAACAACGGGAAGGGCGCCGGGCAGTCCGTGGATCATCTGCATTATCATTTGCTGGGAGGGCGGCCGATGCAATGGCCGCCCGGCTGATTATCTTGCGTTCCATTCGTGGAAAGGTGGTGAATTTTTAAATGGTTTTCATTAAACTGCGCGAAGGCGAAGGGCTCGAAGAAGCTCTGCGTCGCTTCAAGCGGGAGTGCGAACGCAACGGCGTGCTGAAGGAAGTTAAGCGCCGCGAGCGATACATGTCTCCCGCCGTGAAGCGCAAGCTGAAGGCCGCTGAAGCGCGTCGCAAGCTGCGCCGCTCCAAGCGTCGCCGCGTCCCCTAAGAAGCCGTCGACGGGCCGGCGCCGCGGTCGTCGCGGCGTCGGCTCGTCCAATTTTTGAATTTCTCTTGGCCCTGATACCTCCCGAGACTTTGGAACTCATCCGGTCCCGGCTCGACATCGTCGAGCTGGTGGGGGAGTATGTCCCGCTGACGCGCGCCGGGCGCAACATGAAGGCGCGCTGCCCGTTCCACCAGGAGCGCAGCCCGAGCTTCATCGTCAGCCCCGAGCGTCAGACCTTCCACTGCTTCGGCTGCGGCGAGGGCGGCGACGCGTTCTCGTTCGTGATGAAGTCGGAGAGCCTCTCGTTCATGGAAGCCGCCGAGAAGCTCGCGGCGCGCGCGGGCGTGAAGATCGAGGCCGACCGCGAGCTCGGGCCCGCCGATAAAGAGCGCATCAAGATTCGCGAGGCGAACGAATTCGCGGCGGGTCATTATCACGAGCTGCTCAACAAGCATCCCGACGCCGAGCCCGCGCGCCAGTACGTGGCCAAGCGCCGGCTCTCCAAGGCTTCGGTCACCGGTTTTCTGATCGGTTACGCGCCGCGCAACGGCAACCTCGTGCCCGCGGCGATGAAAAAAGGTTTCTCCGAGGAGATTTTGATGAAGGCCGGCCTCGCGGCCAAGCGCGCCGACGGAAGCCTGCGCGATTATTTCTTCGACCGCCTGATGTTCCCGATCCGCGATGTGAAGGGCGCGTTCGTCGGCTTCGGCGGCCGTACGCTCGGCGACGGCGAGCCGAAATACCTCAACACGGCGGAAACGCCCGTGTTCTCGAAAAGCAAGGTTTTGTACGGCCTGTACGAAGGCCTCGCCGACACGCGTAAGGCGCGCAAGGCGCACATGATGGAAGGCTACATGGATGTGATCGCCTCTCACCAGCACGGCCTGAAAACCGCGTGCGCGCCCCTGGGCACCGCGCTCACGCCCGAGCACGCCCTGCTCATCAAGCGCTACGCCGACTCCGTCGCGATCGTCTTCGACGCCGACAACGCGGGCCAGAACGCCGCCGTGCGCGGCGCCGAGGTGGCGCTCGAGAGCGGCCTCGCCGTGCGCGTCGCGTCCGTGCAGGACGGCAAGGACCCTGACGAGTTCCTTCACGCGCATGGGCTCGAGGCGTTCAAGACCTCTCTCGACGCCGCCCAGGACCTCGTCGCGTTCAAGACCGAACTGCTGGTCAAGCGCGCGGGCGAACTGACGCCGGAAGCCAAGTCCGCGATCGCCAAGGACGTCATGGCGACGATCGTGCGCTGCCCCGACGAGATTTTAAAGGACGAGTGGGTCCGTCGCCTCGCGAAAACCCTCGGCCTCAACGAGGAATCGTTGCGGCGCTCCGCCGGCAAGGCCGTCGCGCAAAGCTCGCGCCGGCCCGCGAACGCGCCCACGGCGGCCGCGCCCGCCGTGCCCATAAAGGCGGCCGTCATTCCCGCCGCCGACCTGCAACTTCTCGGCGTGCTGCTCAAGACGCCCGCGTCGGCGCCGGAGATCGTCGCCGACGATTTGGAATCCGCCTCGGCGCGCGAGATCGTCAACGCGATCAAGGGGCTTTCGCTCGACGGGAAATGGGCGCCGCGCCTGCTCGACGCGCTGCAGCCGGCCGAGCGCGCCGCCGCGTCGCGCCTGCTCGGCGACGAACTGGGCTACGAGGACCCGGCCGCGCATCTGCGCATGATGCTGGGCAAGCGCCGCACGCAGCGCCGCCTGAAGGAGCTCGAGCCTCTCGTTTTGTCGGGCACGACGGTTGATCCGGGATTGCGCGATGAGTACCATCGCCTGACCTCGGAATTGAAGGGCACGAAGCGCTAGAATAGCGCACGATTTAAGACGCAAGGAGTCATTGGAACATGGCGATTCAGACGAGTCAGGCGATGAAGAACTTGATCGGCCTCGGGAAGGAGCACGGTTATCTGACCCTGGAGGAGATCAGCCGCACGGTGTCGGCGGCCAACATGAAGTCGGAAGAGATGGACGAGCTGATGACGGCGCTCGAGGACCTCGGCATCGAGGTCGTCGACCGCAAGAAGCCCGTCGCCGCCGCCGCGCCCGAGCGCGGCCGCGAGCGCTTCTCCGAGGATTGGGGCGGCAGCTCCGACATCTCGAACTCGATCCGCATGTATCTGTCGGAAATGGGCCGCGTGCCGCTGCTCAATCGCGAAGAAGAAGTTACGCTTGCGCGTAATGTTCGAGAGCGCGAGAAGGAACTTCGCATGCTCGTCCTCGAGTCGCCCGTCACCATGCGCGAGATCCGTTCTTGGGAAACTCTGATCGAGGCCCAGGAAATGACGCCCAAGGAGCTCATGCCCCGCGGCCGCAAGACCAACGCCGAGCTGTCCGGCATGCGCCGCAAGATGAAGTCCGTGGCGCAGTTCATCACGAAGGCCGAGAAGCAGATGGCGGCGCTTCGCACCAAGCTCCTGCCCGTCAAGCTCAAGCCGCAGCGCCGCATCAAGCTGCAGAAGAAGATCGAGCAGATTAACAAGCTCGTCATCGCGCGCATCCTGAACCTGAACCTCAACCAGGACAAGATCAAGCGCCTGACGAACAAGATCAAGAACTTGGCCGGCAAGATCGAGGAGTGCCGCGACGAGATGGAGCGCTATCAGCGCCGCTACGGCTGCTCTTACGACGAGCTCAAGAGCTACTTCGCCGCGCTGAAGAAAGGAAAGATGCGCAACGAGGCGTTCCGCGCGAAGACCGGCTACGCGCCGACCGCCGTCGAGGCCGCCATGGAGAACATGGAGGTCGTCGTCGACCGCCTCGAGCGCATCCAGCACACGCTCCCGATTCCGATCGATCGCTTCCTCGAGCTCAACGACAAGATCATCCGTCTCGAGGACACGATCCTCGAGGACAAGCTCAAGCTGATCAAAGCCAACCTGCGCCTCGTCGTCTCGATCGCGAAGAAGCACGTCAACAGCAACCTCGAGCTGTCCGACTTGATTCAGGAAGGCGGCTTGGGCCTCATGAAAGCCGTCGAGAAGTTCGAGTACAAGCGCGGATTCAAGTTCTCGACCTACGCGACTTGGTGGATCCGCCAGTCGATCAACCGCGCGATCGCCGACCAGGCGCGCACGATCCGCATCCCGGTCCACATGAAGGAGCTGATCAGCAAGCTCACCAAGGTCACGCGCCGCTACCGTCAGGAGTTCGGACGCGAGCCTTCCCTCGAAGAGTACACGCGCTCTTTGCACATCAGCATGGACAAGGTGAAGAACGTCCTCAAGATCATGCAGGAGCCGGTGTCGCTCGCGACTCCGATCGGCGAGGACGAGGACAGCTACCTCGAGGACTTCATCGAGGACAAGACGACGGCCGCGCCCTCGAACACCGCGTCGAGCTTCCTGCGCAAGACCGAAATCGAGAAGGTGTTGTCATCCCTCACCGATCGCGAGGCGAAGATCATCAAGCTGCGCTTCGGCATCGACTCCGGCTACCCCCGCACTCTCGAGGAAGTGGGCCGCATCTTCCGCGTGACCCGCGAGCGCGTCCGACAGATCGAGGCGAAGGCGATCCGCAAGTTGCGCCATCCCTCCCGCAGCAAAGGCCTGCGCGATTACCTGGATTAAATGAAAAGGCGCGAACACCGCCACCCCGCCCTGGAAACCGCGGTGTTCGCCGCGGCGATCCTGCTGTTCGCGTTCGTCGCGCGCGAGTTGTGGCGGAGGCGGCCCGTCGAGGCCGTCGTTCCGGCGAAGGCGGCGATCGCCGCGCCCATCGAGCTCGTGCCGGAGCGGCCCGTCGTGAGCGCGCCGACGAAGGCCGTTTCACGCACGGAGACCTCGGTGAAGTCGGTGCCGTCGATCAAGCTGACGCGCGTGTCGCGGCGGCGCAAGACCGAGCCCGTCCCCGTCCCCAAGTAGTCTTAGGCGGGATGCGCGGTCACGGCCTTCAGGACGGCCTCGCGCAGGGCGGTGGGCGTGAAGGGCTTCTGAAAGAAGCCGGCGACCTGAGGCATGGCCTCGAACAGCGGGCGCATATCGCCTTTGGCCGTGACGATCATGATGGGAACGCGGCCCGCGCGCGGATGATCCTTCATCGCGGCCGCCACGCCGAAGCCGTCGATGATCGGCATCATGATGTCGAGCAGAATGAGGTCGGGCAGGACTGCGGAGGCGTCGTCGGGGGCCACGCCGAGCTTGATCAAAGCTTCCTGGCCGTTGGCCGCGGTCTCGACGGTGTGCCCTTCCTTCTCGAGCACAGTGCTCATGAGAAGAACCAAGGTGGGTTCGTCGTCGACGATCAGCAGGCGCGCCATTATCTGTGCGGGCGCAGCAACTCACGAAGGTACTCGGCCGCCAGGTCCTTGGCGCCGAAGCCGACCGCGATGGCGAGCGCCAGGCCGGCCGAGCCGATGAGGATCTGAACCGTTGGAATGAGGATTTGCGGGCGCACGCCGATCTGCTCGAGGGCGATCACGCCGGCGGCTCCGATCGCCACGGTCTGGGCGGCGGTGGCCACGACGGCACCGCCGCGGATCGAGTTGGCTAAGGCGGCGTTCTGCAAGATGTGGGCGAGCAGGCGGCCGAAAAGAAGCCCCCCGAAGAGGATGAGAACGGCGGCGACCAAGGAGGGAAGGACGCCCACGAAGCGCTCCAAGAGCTCGGAGACGACGGTCATGTTCACCGCGTTGGCGGCCGAGACGATGAAGAGGAAAAGGATGAACCAGTGGGCCACCCAGGCCAGCGCGAAGGTCGGAGACTTGCCCATGCCGAGGCGCGCGAGGACCTCGTTAATGCCCACCCGGCTGGTGTGTGAATCGAGTTGGATTTTGCCGAGCACGACCTCGATCAAGGTGCTGACGGCTCGAGCCAGGAACATGCCGATTAAGAGGAGCAGAAGGGCCGCCGCCAAGGTCGGGATCGCTCCGGAGAAACGGTCATAGGCCCCTAAAAACGGATCGACGAGCAGCCTCACGAGGTTGTGTCCCATGGACGGATTCTAGCATGTTCCTTTTGTGACCGTTTCGGCGTTGACAGCCTAGGGGGCGTCCGCTATACTGCGGGATAGTTCATGAACGCTGAATTCCGAATGTCCGAGCTGAGGAATTCGCGGGCGCTAGCGCGCGCGGCCTTCGCCGCCGCCTTCGCGGCCCACGCTTTCGCCGCCGTCTCCGCCCAGGCGGTCTCGATTTCTTCAGCCGACGGTAAGGTCCTCTTCCTCAAGGCGGGTTCTTACACCTGGGCGCAAGTGTCGAGCGGCCAGGTGCTTACGCCGGGCGACCAGCTCAAGACCGCGACCGGGGCGCGCGCGACCGTGACCTTCGACGACGCCTCTCGCGTCGACCTCAACCCGGGCTCGGCCTTCGTCCTTAAAGAGTCCTCGCCCCAAGCCAGCGGCATGGAACTCAAGCTCGGATCGCTCCGCGCTTGGATTTCGAAGAGCCTGAACCGTCGCTTCCAGGTCCGCACCCCGACGGCCGTCTGCTCGGTGCGCGGCACGGAGTTCGGCGTGGACGTCGACGGCACGGGCGATACCCACGTGCAGATGTTCGGCGGCTTGCTCGCCGTGGCCGACAAGAGCGGCAACGAGGTGCTCGTTAAGGACACGCAAAGCGTGGACGTCACGCGCGACGGGCTCGGCCGGGTCACCGACGCCGGCCGCCGCGAGGAGAACGGCCCGTCCGGCGACGCGCGCCAGGCCGCCAAGCGCGAGGTGGACCTGCGCATGAGCAAGGAGGAGGTCCAGGCCGCCGCCGCCGAGGAAAGCAAGCTCTCGGAGTACCAGGAGGGCAAGGCGCTCATCGACGTCAACGGCAACCGCGTGCGCGTCGAGGAGTACATCGTGCGCCCGGCCGCCGACCAGTTCAAGCTCGTCGTGCTCAACGAGCGCCAGGACCGCTTCGATTATTTCTTCTACCAAGGCACCTTCAACCAGGCGCTCCCGACGGACATGTCCGCCGCCTTGCGGCAGATCCCCGGCTGTATCAACGTCGCCTGCGATTACTTCCTGAAATCCTACCGGACGGGCCGCTCGAACACGCAGGACGCCATGCTTGAGGTCGCCGGCGGGGGCCACCTCATCGACGTGAACAACAACGGCACGGCCGCCGACGCGGTGACCGCCGCCTACGATCCCGCGACGGCGTCCTTCGTCTCGCTCAGCGTGCCCACGCCCGGCGGCGTCGGCAATCAGCCCTACTTTCAGACCTTGTTCAACACCTACAACCTGACCTTCAACGGCGTCAGCCACCAGAGCTGGGCTCCGTCGGCGGCCGGCCTCGCCCGCCCGGGCGGCAACGTCATCAACACCGCGGGCGACATCACCTACACCAACGTGACGACGGTGCAGAACTCGCCCGCCTGCGCGCCGCCGGATTGCACCTACAACGAGATCGGCGAGGGCATCTTTCACGACGTCGTCTACTCCGCCGACGCGACCGGGCTGATCTGGGAAAAGTACGACAGCTACGTGATCAGCGACCTCGGCAAGGTCGCCAAGACCTCCGATTTCTCCGCCACGGGATTTTCCGGGCAGTCCTTCAAGCAGACCTTGCTCGGCTGGAACTTCGAAACCATCGTGACGGCTTCCGAGTTCAACGGCCGCAAGATCGACCTCGTCGTCGAGCCGAAGATATTCATACAATCCGGACTGATCCCTTGATCCCGTCTTCGTGCTAAAACCCCTCTTCGCGGCCGTCCTGCTCGCCTGCTCCCTTCCCGCGTCCGCGGCCGTATGGACGCCCGTGTTCAACGCGTCCTTGATGGGCGGCCAGTATTTTTTTCAGGGCCAGCGAGGCAACCTCGGCGGCAACGTGAGCCTGACCGCCGCGGGCCTGGGAAAACTCTCCGACGACTGGAGCATCCTGCCCATGTACTCGGGCTCCTACCGCGGCACCAAGGGCGTCGACGACGGCGTCGGCGCGGGAACCTTGTTTCAGCAGCAGATGGACCACACCGTGTCCCTCACGGGTATCCGCAAACTGCACGACTCGACCTGGCGGGTCAAGCCCTCGGCGGGCTATAAGCGCGAGTTCCTCAAGGAGACGCGAGACGAATCCTGGGGACACGGACTCTTCGACTACGAGAAAATCACCACGGGACTCGAGTTCGAAAACGTCTACAAGGATCCCTTCACCTTCCGCGCCGGCCTCGATATTTTTCGCGTCCGCTTCCCCAGCTATCAGTCTCTCGAGTCCCAGTCGGGCGTCGACCCCTTCGGTGACCCCCTGGGCCGCGAGCTCGCGTCCAAGAACGTCCTCGACACCTATAACATCCAGCTTTCCGCCTCCGGCAGCCGCCCCTGGCCGCTCAACGACCCGAAGCTCGTGCTCCAGGGCTCCTATTCCTTCCTTTACAAGGCTCACACCGACCAGCACATCGTCATCGAGAACGGTCAGTTCAACAACTCCAACCGCCGCGACTACGCGCAGTCCCTCGGCGGCTCGGTGGGCAAGCCCATCCCGATGCGCGTGTTCGGCTCGGACGGCCGCCTCGACCTGAACTTCGGCCTCAACTTCGCCCTGAGCAAGTCGAACCAGAACACCTTCGACGCGACCTTCGCGCGCTACATCGCCGACTCCTACAGCTACTGGCTCATCGGCGCCGGCCCCTCGGCGACTTTGTCGTGGGGGGATAAAAAAGCCCCGTCCTGGACCTCGGCGTCGTTTCGTTGGAACCGCCAAAGCTACCTTGGACGCCTCGTGCAGGACGAGGTCGGCGTGTACGGCTCGGCCAAGCAATACCAGGACCGGTACACCTTGGCGCTGGCCTACGGCTACCCGATCGCCCCCAATTTCACCATGACCTTCAAGACCAACGTCCTCTGGGCGTCGTCGAACCACAAGTACAACAAGAATTACGCGTACGCCTACCGGGCGATGAATTATCTGCTCGGCGTCTCGTACGAATACTAAACTTTGATGTGACGCATATCACCTGGCGCGTACCTTAATAGGGTGTTATACTCAGCCTTAGTCCCGTCGCATCA
Organism: Elusimicrobiota bacterium; assembly: GCA_043731745.1. GTDB lineage: Bacteria > Elusimicrobiota > Elusimicrobia > UBA1565 > UBA9628 > GWA2-66-18. The sequence continues at coordinate 12,063 of JAYTIP010000291.1, forward strand.
CGGAACGCCGAGCCCGTGACAACCGAGCATCGCCGCACTTCGTTCAAGCCGACCGCCTTCCTCGCAGCCTTCGGGCTGGCGTTGGCGCTGTGGCCGTCGGCGGCTCAGGCCACGGCGAACGTCGTCAATGTGGTCGCCGGCTCCTCGATCCCCGTCTCGGTCGACGCGAGCACGACCAACATATTGGTCTTGACGACCGTCCTGACCACCGACGTCAGCACGAGCTCGCTGGGTACCTTCACGCTCAACATGTTCGGCGATGTGCCCGCGAGCTTAGTGAGTGGCTCGCTCTGGCGCGACAACGGCGACGGGGTGTTCTCCGGCGGCTTGCCCGACGTGCTCGTGACATCCAACACCTTCCTGCCCCCCGGGGGCGGCTTGCCGCCTCGCGTGATGCTCAACGCCGGCAGCGAGCCGTTCGTCTCGACCAACTCCGTGCGTTATTACTTCGCGATCAATCTCAACGGCGCTCCTGCCGGCCGCAAGCTGTTCTTCGGCTTCCAGCTCGGGGCCGACTTCAGCGTCGGGGTGCCGAGCACCCTTCAGTTGCCCTTCTATTCAAGCTCGACGCTCGTGCGCGTCAGCGTCTACGCCCGTCCCGACAACTCGTTCATTCCGTATGCCTTCCCCGTCGGCGGCGCGACGCGCAGCGGCGGCATGGACACCGGCTTATTCGTTGAATCCGGCCAGCGCGTCCTGTCGAAGGTTCTGCCCGGCGAGCTCTGGAATGTCGGGACCTCGACCAACGCGGACGGCATACCCTCCTCCGAAGGCGTGGCCGTGTCCAGCCGCGGCGCCTTGATTGGCCGCATCGGCGCCGGGCCGTGGCTCCTGCTCGGGCAGAGCTCGACGATCACGGCCACCTCGGCCGGCACCTTATATGTCGCCGACAACGACGGCAACTACGCCGACAACCCGGACACCGTCCTAAACCGCATCCGCGTCACCTTCGACGTCCAGCCGGCGACTTTCTCCAAGACCTGGGTGGGAGGCACGCTTGGTTTTGAGACGAGCGCGGACGTCGCGCAAAACTGGATCGGCGGGCGTCCTTTCGCGGGGGAGAGCGTGGTGTTCGGTCCCAGCGCCTACGACTGCGACTGGAATATCCCCAATCTGTCCATCTCCTCGCTCACCGTCACGACCGGCTTCACCAAGACCGTGCGGCTGATCCCGCCGCAGTACTTCCCGTCCAACACTCTGGAAGTCACGGGGGACGCCCTGATCCGCGGCGGAGTGTTCAGTTTGGGCCACGGCACCGGGCTCAACGCGAACAACCTCGTCGTCAAGGGCAAGCTCGTCGTGCGCGACACCTCGACCTTCGACCTGAGCGCGGGGAACTTGAGCCTCGGAGTCGGCATGGAGGCCCGTGCCGGCGCCATCGTGCTGTCCAACTCCGGCGCCGTCAAGTTCAACCGCGCCATTCCCTCGCTCGCTTACTACATGCGCGTCGATCACGCCACGATGAACGTCACTTCGTTCTCCAATCTCGGGGGTATCGAGTTCCTTGAGATCATCGATGCGACCGTCACGGCCTTCGACGGCGCGGATTTCTCCACGATCGGCACCTCCACGAACCCCTACGTGCGCTTCTTCTCCGCCTCGCCGACGACCTACGTCTTCAATGACTGGAACGCGGGCCCGCCCGGACGCAGCCCGAGCGTGGTCGCCACCGGTCTGGCGGCGGGCTCGACGGTCACCTTCAACCACTCGACGGCGATCGGCAGCACGAGCTTCGGCTCTCCGAACACGGTGGCCTCTCTCAACACCGTGATCTGGAACCCCGACGGCGGCGGCGCCAGCGGGACGATCAACGGGGGCATAGGCGGCCCGGTCGCGAGCTATTTAATTGTGGCCTCCACCTCACCCAAGGGAGTGGTCAACACCGGCCTCGGCGGCGGCGGGACGACGACCGCGGGCCCGGGGCCTTATTCGATCTCCGGTCTGCGCGCGCCAGGCACCTACTATGTGTTCGGCTATGTCGACAGCGCCGGCAGCCAGGTGCCGTTCTCACCGGCCGGCGGTTTCGGCCATCCCGGCATCTACAAGTCCGATCCGGTGTTCCTGCCCGCGGGCGGTACCTTGGGCGGCATTAGCCTCACTCTCGATCCGTGGGGCGAAGTTGACGGCGTCGTGATCAACGCCTCAAACCAGAGCGGCCCGATCATCGTCGAGACCTGGCAGGGCCCTCCGAATGTGTTCACGAGCACGCGCCAGACGCGCGGCGTCGCCTCTCCCAGCTACTCGTTCCAGACGCCGGCGACCAACGGCTCCGTTTACCGCTCAAGCTCCGTGTTCGCCTTCGTCGACGCCAACCGCAACACCGTATGGGACGCCTTCGAGGCGTCCGGCATGCTCACCTCCGTCAACGTCAGCAGCTACCAGGCGACCTTCGTCCCCACCATCACCATCTCCGGCGGCAACCCCGCGCCCGGCGGCGCGGTGGCGCTGACGACCGCGGCGGTCCATCAGGGGGCCGTCGGAGCGACCGGGCCGGGCGCCTTGATTCTCTCACACATGATCGCCTCGGCTGGCCCCGCGGAGCTTTCGGCGATCACGGTCCGATTCCAGGGCACGCCCCTGCCGCCGCCCGGGGCTTCGTTCGGCGTGTGGCTCGACGACGGCGACGGGGTCTTCAACCCGCAGCTAGACTCACAGCGTGGCTCGGAGCCGATCTTCACGCTCGGCCCCTCGACCTACACCGTGTTCCTCACCACGCCGGTGTTCATCTCCACCTTCGCCGCGCGCGACTTCTTCGTCACGCTCGACGTCAACAACGGTTTCGGTCAGCCCTCGGCGACCGCCGGCGTGATGATCGATGCGGCGACGAGCTACACCTTGTCCATCGGCACCTTCTCGACCACGCCGGTGTTTCCGATCCAGACCGGTGCGCTTCCCATTCTCTCCGTGGTGGACGCCAAGACCGAAGCGACCCCGGACGGTCAAGGCGGCGCTCAAGCCGGCGGCAGCTTCTTCTTCACGGGTCAGCAGGTCTCGGTGACCTCGACCGGAACGATCCGGGTCTCGCCGTCGAGCCCGTTGTCGGGCCCCGGCGGCCAGCCCGGCACCACGGGTCTTAACACCGTTCTGCCTTCCGCGAACCTCGGTGAATTGCTCGGTCGCGTTTCCAACGGCGGCGATCCGACGAACTGGATCCGCATCGGCACGAGCACGGCGCCGTTCACGGTGAAGCAACCCGGCGTGCTTCGGCTGGCCATCAACGACTTCGTCGGCGCCTACTCCGACAACCAGGGCTCTCTGCTCGCCGGCTTCGTCACCTCGGGCTCGAGCATCGGCGCGATCTCCGGCTCGGTCTTCTACTCGACGCCCGTCGCGGGCACTTTGACCATCAACGCGCACCTCGTGTCGGCCGGGACCGCGACCTTCGCGTCGTCGGCTTTCGTCAACGTGGGGCTGTCCTCGACGGTCGTACCCTTCACGCTCGTGAACCTTTATCCCGGCACCTATGACCTCTACGTCAGCCACAGCCTCAGCAACGACTTCGGCCGCAGCGGCCAGTCGGTCCAGGTCTTCGCGGGCTCGACCGCGATGCTCAACGCGACGATGTTCCAGAGCACGGCAACGATCTCCGGCACGATCTCTTACGCGGGCGTCCAGAACTACGGGAACTTCCAAATCGGCGTGGCCACGGTCACGGACTTCACCGGCGACGTCTACTACTTCGGCAACTACAGCTCCACGGCACCCGGCTCCTACGCCATCGGCGGTCTTCCCACCCCCGCGACCTATTATGTGGTCGCCTACCGCGACGGCGACGGCAACAATATGCCCAACGGCCCGGAGCCGTTGGGCTATTACGGTGCGGCCGGCGGCGGTCTCTTCAACCTCGCCTCCTTTATAACCCCGATCTATCTCAACGCCACCAGCTCCACCGGCGTCAACTTCAGCCTGCTCGACATGGGCTCCATCGAGGGTGTGGCGTCCTTGATACCCGGCGCGACCGGGACCTTGGTGGTCGAAGCCGGCCGTGGCGTCCCGGGAACGCCGGGCTACACGACGGAAAACCGCATCATCGTCGGGAACTACGCCGGCGCGCCAGTGGGGGGAATCCCTTACAGCCTCGGCCTCCTTCGCCCCGCGACGAACTACAGCCTATTCTCCTTCCTCGACAAGAACTTCGACGGCCAACCCTCCGGCGGC
>JAYTIP010000292.1:0-14125 GCA_043731745.1 Elusimicrobiota bacterium
ATCTGGACGCCCTGGCGCGCCTCCAGGATAAGGTCGAGCCTTTTGCCTTCGAGCAAGCCGAGAGCATCATCGAGGAGGAGCTGGGCGTGCGCGTCAACAAGATCTTCCGCCGCCTCGACCCCAAGCCCGTCGCGGCCGCCTCGCTCGCCCAACTCCACCGCGGCGAATTGCGCAACGGCCGCGTCGTCGCCGTCAAGGTGCAGCGTCCGGGCCTGCGGGAGGTCATCACCGAGGACATGGCGGCCATCGGAGAGGCCGCGACTTTCCTCGACCGGCACACGAGCGTCGGACGCCGCTACGAATTCGCGCGCATTCTCGACGAGTTCCGCCGCGGCCTGTACCGCGAGCTCGACTACACCCAGGAGGCCCTGAGCCTGCGCACTTTGGCCGACAACCTGATCAAGTTCGACCTGCTCGTCGTGCCCGCCCCTCTCGAGGATTTCAGCTCCGCCCGCGTGCTGACCATGGATTACATCCCGGGGCGAAAGATCACGGCGCTGACGCCTTTGGCGCTCAACGAGCTCGACGGCGTCCCGCTCGCCGACCAGCTGTTTCGCGCCTACCTGAAGCAGATTCTCGTTGACGGCTTCTTCCACGCGGACCCCCATCCCGGGAACATCGTGCTCGCCGACGACGGAAGGCTCGCGATTCTCGACCTCGGCATGATCGGCCGCGTCGGCCCCGATCTCCAGCAAAATCTGCTGTCGCTACTGCTCGCGGTCAGCGACGGTCGCAGCGACGACGCCGCGACCATCGCGATCAAGATCGGGCACAAGCGGGACAAATTCATGGAGACGGATTTCCGGCAGAAGATCACCCGCCTGATCCTCAACCGGCGCGACTCGACGATGTCCGAGCTCAACCTTGGCCGGATGATCTTCGAGATCGCCCGCATAGCGGGCGTCGACGGCCTGCGACTGCCGCCTGAGATCACGATGATCAGCAAGGCCCTGCTCAACCTCGACCAGGTCGTGACGACCCTGGATCCGGACTTCGAGCCCGCCGCGGTCGTGCGCAAGGAGGCCGGCGTCTTGCTGCAGGAGCGCCTGCAAAACAGCGTGACGACGAGCGGGATCACGGCGGGCCTCATCGAAGCCCAGAAATTCGCCCAGCGCCTGCCTGAGCGCCTCAGCAAAGCGCTCGACGTCCTCGGCGGCAACGAATTGCGCGTCAAGGTGGACGCCGTCGACGAACGGCTGCTCATCGACGGCATGCAGAAGATCGCCAACCGCATCGCGCTCGGCGTCGTGCTCGGCGCCCTCATCATCGGCGCCGCCTTGCTCGCCCGGGTCCCGACCTCTTTTACGATGTTCGGCTATCCGGGCCTGGCGATCATCCTCTTTCTCGGCGCCGCCGCCGCCAGCGCCTTCCTGATCGCGGACATCCTGTACTACGACGAGGGCGGTCGGGCGCCGATCCGCTCATCGCGCGAGGAAAGCCGGGACTGATCCGGCATCACCGTTCGAACACCGTCTCCACGAGGTTTTTTCGGGACGAGGGCTTCTCCATCTTTTGCAAAGCCTCCGGTAGATCCTCCTTCTTTCCCGGATAACCGACGGCCGCCATCGCCTCGATGGCGTAGTCCGTCGACAGCCCGAGCAGTTCCTGTGCCTTCAGGTAGTCGAAACCCTCCATGCCGTGGACGACGAGTCCGGCGACCGAACCTTGAAGCGCGAACTGGGCCCACGCGGCGCCGGTATCGAACGAGTGCGTGCGAGAGGGCTTGCCGTCGCGGTCGAAGGTCCGCTTCGAGGCGATGACGACGAGGGCCCCCGCGTTCGCGCACCACGCCCGGTTGGGCGCCGCGAGCAGCTCGAAGAACGAGGACCACTTCGCCCCGTCCTTGAGCGCGTAATAAAATCTCCACGGCTGGTTGTTGTAGGACGACGGCGCCCAGCGCGCGGCCTCGAACAGCGGCATCAGCGCGGCCCGCGTGATGGCATTTCCCGACATGGCTCGCGGCGACCAGCGCTCCACGAACAGCGGCTCGATCTTATAGTCCGTCTTTCTCGCCTCGGAAATGAGCGTTTGCATGGTTCCTCCTGCGTCCCCTCAGTGTAGCCCCGGGGCGGGACCCGAACAAGAAACGCTTTTATATACTTTGTGCCTATGAACGAGACCTTGCTGCGGCAGCATCAAGAGCTGTTGATCGGCCGCTGGATTACCGACCTGGCGAACACCTCGGCCTTCATTTTTTCCGAGTTCGAAGGGCTTAACTGGGCGGGATTTTATCTCTTGGAAGACGGAATGCTCGTGCTCGGACCGTTTCAAGGCAAGCCGGCGTGCACGACGATCGCCCTCGACCGCGGCGTGTGCGGCGCGGCCGCCCGAGAACGCCGTATTCAGATCGTGCCGGATGTCCGGGAATTCAAAGGACACATCGCCTGCGACGCGGCCTCGCGCTCGGAGCTCGTCGTGCCGCTCGTCGAGGCCGACGGACGGCTTCTCGGCGTTCTGGACGTCGATTCGCCGCGCACGGGCCGCTTCAACGACGCGGACGGGGAGTTCTTCTCCAAAATCGTCGAGCAGCTGCTCGCCCGCCGTTTAAGACCAGACCAGGGGTAGTTCCGGCGTCTGCGGCGGTCGCGCGCTCCGCTTCGGCGCGGGCGGAGGCGCCAGGCCGTCGAGGATTTCCCACGCCGCACGCTCGAGAAGCTCGAGATACTTCTTCTGATCGTACTCGAGGCCGTTCTCCATGAGGCTCAGCGGCTTGGCGCGCCATTCCTTGACCGAGTCCTTCGCGTTGGTGATCACATAGCGCACCGTTTCGCCGACATGCAGCGCCACGCCGGCCGCCGCGAGCTGCTTGGCCGCCAAGGACGAGACCGTGTCGTGGACATAGTCGCCGGGCTCGCGCGAGAGGTGGAAGGCGATCGCGAGCTCCTCCGCGTTCACGCGCCCTTCGCGCAGCCGGCAACGGTACTCCTCCACGATGTCGAGCAAATCCGGGACGAGCGCCTTCAAGTCCCCGCCCGGCGCCACGCGCGCCAGCCGCCCCAACAGCTCGCCTTGCATCTGCTTGAGCAGACCGGGCGTGTCGCGCCGCCTCGCCGCGATGCCCCTGATCTTCAGCTCGCCCGTCGTGAACGCGCCGAAGTAGCGCCCCGGTACGCCCGAGCGCGCATCCTCCTTCGACGGGCAGTAGCGGATCCATTCATAGACACCCTCAAGCGAAAGAGGGCACTCCGCCTCTTTTTCGATCGCGAGCCGAAGCTCCTCGAGGTCCGCGCCCGGTTTAATCGTGATCCAGATCGCGTCCACGAGCGCGTGGAGCAGGTGATGGCCGCGCCGCTCGACCGTGTCCTTGGCGCGCAACAGCACCTCGCGCCCCCACGCGGTCACGCACTCATGCGCCTCGATCTTGCCGAAGCGCGCGTTCTTGAACCCGAGATAGCCGAAGCAGGTGACGAGGCACCACTTGTGCGCCGCCGCCCGCCGCTTATAAGACGCCGCGTCGGGGCCGCCGGCTTTCGCCAACGCCTTGTACTTCGCGCGCTTGAGCAGGATCGGCTCCAGCACCGACGGCACCAGCCCGCGCCGCCGCGAGCACAGCCGGTGGCCGATCTCGGGCACGGCGTTGTCCGGACAGCACGCGCAGTTGACCGTCTCGGGCGAGATGTTCCGACGCACCATCATCTCCGGGTACATCGAGCTGAAGTCGTACTCGGCGACGCTCCGGTGCCAGCCGACCTCGGGCTCGTACACCAAGCCGCCCTTGTCGGCTATAAGCAATTCGCCGGCCGGACGAAAATCCTCGGCCTGCTGCTTTTCCATCGGGATCAGCACGCCGTTGGCCCAGGCCCAGGCCATCTGCATCGAGGACAGGCTCGTGCCGATCGTCACGCGCGCCGCGCGCTGGACGGGAATCTTCGCGAGGCGCGCGATTTCGAACAGGCCGTCGGCGTCCGTCTCCTTCATCATGAAGCTGTTCTTGACATCAAGGTGCCAGCGGCCGAACAGATAGCGCGCGCCTCCTTGGTAGACCGCGCGGCCGTAGGTGTGGAAGGTGCGCTCCTTCTTGGCGCCCATCGCGCGGCCGGTCTCGCGCGAGAAGTCGAGCGCCACGCGGTGCTCGCGCGCCAGCGCGTCGAGCTCCGGCAGCAGCACGCTGTCTCCCCAATCCGTGGTGATCACATCCGGGTCCCAGGACAAGAGACGCCGCCTCAAAGTCTCGAGCTGCTGGCGCGGCGCGCCTTCGAGCTCGGAGGTCCGTCCGTCTAAGACGAGCGTCAGGCGCCGGCCGGAGGAGTGATTCGGGTCCTGACGCCCCGCGATCTCCGACGCGGCGAAGGCGATGTGGAGGTAGCGCAGCGAGGGAACCTCGTAGTCCACGGCCCACGGGTCGTCGCGCAGCTCGAAGCCCTCGAGCTGCTCTGCGTCCAGGCGGAAGCGGCACAGGGCCAGCGGAAAATGACCGCGATCGTAATGCCAGGTCTGGACGAGATGAATGTCCGCGTCATACAGAGGGATCTCCATCGCGGCGAGATATTTCACGAGGCGATCCCGCTCCAGGATGGGCACGCGCACCTCGAGCACGCGCAAGATCTTGTCGGAGAACAGCTCCCGCTTCTCGGTCCAGCTCGTGGCCGCTTCGCGGCCGCTTAAAACGCGCAGGACGCGCGTCAGCTGCGCACGGTCCCCGCCGACGCGAAAGACCGGTTGCCAGCGATCGAGTACCGAGCGCCGAGCGCCGCCACGCTCGACGATCCACACGCGCATGCCCCCCTCCTCGGGATACGCGTCGAAGAGCCAGCCCTCAACTTCCTCCATTTTCACGCGCCTTCTCGAGCTCCAAGATGTGGCGCTCCATCGTGACGAGCATCGCCATCACCGCGGCCTCAAAGGGCATCGGACGGCTCGCCATCGACGCGGGGGCGGCGTGAAAGCGCGCGAAGCGCCACAGCGCGTCGAACGCCTCTTGGTCTTCCTTCCGGAGGGCGCGTCTAAAGTGCTTCCAGGCTTCTTCCTCGGCCTGGAACGTCTGCACGATCGTCGGCAAAGTTCGTCCCATAAAACCTCATGAATCCTTTCGCGTGGCGGGTAAACTCGTTTTCCCAGCCGAGACGCTCCGGCGGCGCCTCGCGGTCCTTCATCAGCACGATCCACGGCGCGGGCAAAAGCGCCATTCCCTCGAGCACGCGCGTCAGCACGCGCCGGGCCGCGGCGGCGGGCACGTCGGCCTCATAAAAAAGCGGCATCGGATCGGCGATCACGACGGGCTCCCCTCGCCACGCCTCGGGGACCTTCACCTTCACCATCGTCTCGAGCTGATATAAATTGAAAGGCCGCGCGAGCGAGACATTCGCGAGCGCCGCGCGCGCGTCGGCGCCCAGACAGCGCGTCGCGTAGCCGGCGCCGTACGCGTTGAAGCCGTTATTCGCGTCGAGCCACAGCACGCGCGCGCCGCGCACCAGCGCGGGACACAGCGCCGTGAGCGTGCGCCCGGTCAGGTCGCCGGGACCGGACGCGACATAGGTCCCGGGCGGCAGTTTCTCGACGGGGAGCGAGGCGGGAGGGAAGAGCACCCCATCAGTCTAATCGAACATATGTTCGAAGTCAAGGCCCACAAAGAATTGACGCGGCCCATGCGCGAGCCGTCATGGTTCTATGACCACGCGCTTTCCTCCCCGACATAGGTAAATTCCCCGAACCGGGGTATTCTACGCTTATGAAGAATGAAACGAAGTGGATGCCCACGATGCTGCTCGTCGCGAGCGCGGCCGTATTCGGGCAGGGCTGCTCCGGGCCCCAAAAGCTATCGGCCAACTCGTCGATGCCGTCCGCGGAAGGCACCCTTGAGTGCGACAGCGCGGCTAACGACAACACCGGCATCGACTTGAAGGTGAAGCATCTGCCGCACCCGGACCGGCTCACCCCGCCGGCGGCCGTCTACGTCGTCTGGATGAAGAACGGAAGCGTTGCCCCGCAGAACATCGGCGCGCTGACGGTCGATAAAGACCTCTCCGGCCGCTTGAAGACCGTCACGGCTCACCGCCGCTCGGATTTGTTCGTCACCGGCGAAGCGTCGGGAGAAGTGACCGCGCCTTCCGGCCCGCCCTTGCTGTGGGCCAACTGCAGCCGATAAGAGACTCCCGTCGGGTTTTGATTGGCGACGATTAAATCGACTGCACCGACGACGCAAGCCGCTGAACGATAAATTCGGCTTTGGCGGGATCCGAGCCCCCCGGCAGAAGCTGTATCGTCTTTCCGTTCTTGAGCATCACCATGACTCGATAGCGCGCGCCCCCTCCGCCGCGTCCTTCGTAGCTGACATAGGCTTCGCTGTAGATTCTGCCGATGTCGACGAGTCGAATGTCTCTGGCCCCGGGCCAGGGGATCGGGCCGCTGCGCACCGTCAGGCGCGCGCCATCGGCTCGCACGACCCAGCGATTGAGCAGAAGCGCCAAACCGTAGTACCCATAGCCTGCGGCGGGCACGAGCGCCCAGAGGAACGAGGCGAGGTCGACTCCCGCCTCATGGACATGCCGGCCGAGGTTGAATAGGAAGCGGTTGAGCTGGAACCAGCCGAGAGCGACGACGAATAGGAAGGCCGCGGCGGGGGTCGTACCCAACCGAAAGGTGATCCGCAAAGACCCTCCGTCGCGCTCCACGAGAAACTTATTGCGCACGTTGTCGGCGTCGCTCGGGAACTCGGAGGACCAGGCGTCCGAGGTCGTCGGATTCGCCGCCCCCTCCCGGGCGATCGCGGCGATGGTAAAAACCTCCTCGGGCGTCAGTCCGCGCCCTTTTTCCCAACGCATCATCATGGTCCAAGCCGACTGATACTCCGTGAAGACGCTCGCGGCCGTGATCGGCTTGATGCCCACGGGAGAGCGCTCGCGCAAGAGGCGATCGTACAGCTCCCCGCTCGAGGCGCCTAACGGATCGAAGAGGACGCGAAAAAACGGGGGCTTGGGCACGCCGTTGTCGGCGCGGTTGATGAGCATCGTGGTCGTGCCGTCGAGGTAGCGCACGTTGAGCTCGAGCGAGAGGCCGGGGGTCTTCGGCCGCTCGCAGAGAAACGCCGCGACGCCGTCCTTTTCGTTGAGCATCACGCCGAGCTTGAATCCGCCGACCGGTAGGACCTCGTAGACGCCCAGGTCGACGAAGCCTTTTTCACGCAGCGGCTTGGCGAGCCACTCGGCCGTCACGGGGTCCCCCCAGGCGTCTGCGGGCAAGCGACGAAACGCGATCGCGTCGGGAAGGCGGTTTAAGGCACGCTGGCCGGCCTCGGCCAAAAACCAGCGCTGATAAATCCAAAAGAGCGCGACGAGGAACAGCACGCCTAGCATCATCTGGCGTAGTTTGACGCCGAAAGCCGGAAAAAACAAGTCCCGTCTTCGAAGCATGACAATCCCGGCATGTCCATGTAGACGGGCGGAAACTACAATGACCCATGCTCGCCTCATTATTGTTGCTCGCGCTGCCGCTCCTCTCACCGGCGACCTCGGCGCAGTCCGTTTATCAAACGCGGCCCTCGATCGACCTGCCGATCACCTTGCTCTCCGGCGGCGGGACCTTGATCGTTTACGCCTTCGGCGATCGTTTGATAAGCCGGCGCTGCCCCTGTGATAAAAGCGAGGTCAACTCCTTCGACCGGCAGGTGATCGGCAATCACAGCGGCGCGGCCGAGTGGTTCAGCGACGCGGCGGTGGGCGCGGCCGTCGCGGGTCCGGTGATCGCCGACTGGTACGACGTCGGAGGGAGCCCGGCGTTCAAAGAAGACATGGAGGTCTTGGCAGAAACGCTCGCCGTCAACGGGGTGCTCGTCACCGCCTTAAAGTACACGGTCCAACGGCCGCTTCCGCGCACTTACGAGGGCGAGGAAGGATATGTCGGTTCGGCCCGCGGATACCGGTCGTTTTATTCAGGCCACGCCTCGACGACGGCCGCCGCCCTGACCGCCGCGGCGCAAACCGCGCGACTGCGCCACGGCGCGGGCTGGCTGCCGTGGCTGGCCGCGGTCGCCGTCTCGGTCGGCGTGGGAATCGAGCGCGTGGCCGCGGGCAAGCACTTCTACAGCGATGTCGCCGCCGGGGTCTTCATGGGCACCGTCGTGGGCACGACCGTCCCGTACCTGCACGCGCGCGGCGCGACGCGCGCGCGCCTGAGCGTCGTTCCTCTCCCGGGCGGCTTCGCCGCCAGCATGTCCGCGCGCTTCTAGAGGTTCCCGCCGTCATTTAAGATACGATTAGCGCATGATGCCCACTCTATTCCATCGTCGAGCGCGCCTTTTAGCCATGCTGGTTTTGCCCTTACTGAGCGGCTGCATGGCTGATGCGCCCGCTAGGCGCGAGTCGGGAGCGGCGGTCGGCGGAACCGGCGCGGCGTTTCCCGGCTTGACCGTCGCCTGGGTCGCGGGCGACAACGTGCATGACATCCGCTCCTACATCGATAAGTTCAACGTTTTCTGCGTGTTCGGCCGGAGCACGCCCAACGACATGGTCGAAACGGCTCTGGGAGCCGAACTCGGCAAAACCTTCCAATCCGCCGTTCGCGCCGACAGCCTGGAGGCCGCGGCGGCGCTGAAAACCGACCTCATCGGCATCGTCGACGCCTATGTGGAGCTTCCGAAGAACGTCTTCAGCACGACGAGCGTTTCGGTCAAAGCGAAATTCATCGACGGCTCGCGGCGGCCCGTCGCCGAGATTTCGGCGGAGTCACGCAAGGCCGTCAACGAGGTCACGCCCTTCGGCCTGGGCGCGCCGCGCCTGAAGAACGCGTTCTGGCTGACGCTCGACGACGCGATGGCCAAATTGGAAACCGGTTTGGCGCAGTCGCCGAAGCTGCAGGAATTCTCGCAAAAAGGCGCGAGCGTCGCCGCCGCTCCGGCGGCCGTCGAGAAAGTCTATGCGTCCGACGTGGATCAGCCCTCTTACAAGATGGGCGAGGACGAGCACGCGTTCGCGCTCATCGTGGGCGTGGAGAAGTACCAGGGCTTGCCGGATGCCGAGTTCGCCGGACGCGACGCCGACGCCGTCCGCCGGCACCTGCGCGCCATGGGCTACCCCGAGCGCAACATCCTCTATCTGTCGAACCAGCGCGCCCTAAAGAGCGCCCTCGAAAAGTACGTGGAAGCCTGGTTGCCCTCCCACGTCGACGAGTCCTCGCGCGTCTTCGTTTATTTCTCGGGACACGGAGCACCCGACGTCGCCACAAAACAGGCTTACATCGTGCCGTGGGACGGCGACCCCAAGTTCCTCGCGAACACCGCTTATCCGGTCAAGCGGCTTTACGAGAAGCTCAACGCTCTCAAGGCGCGCAAGATCGTCGTCGCGCTCGACTCCTGCTTCTCGGGCGCCGGCGGCCGGTCCGTCATTCCGAAGGGCCTGCGTCCCCTCGTCACCCAGATGGACTCGGGGACCAAAGATATCGGCAAACTCACCGTGCTCGCGGCCTCAGGCGCCGACGAAGTGACGGGCACCGCACCGGCGCAGGGCCACGGACTGTTCACCTACTACCTGCTCAAGGGCCTCAACGAGAAGGACGGACGCCTCACCGCCCAGCAGGCGTACGATTTCCTGCGGCCGAAGGTTCAAGACGCGGCGCGCGCCGACAACCGGGATCAAACCCCGCAGCTTCTGGGCGCGAACGCCGCGATGAAAATCGGCCAATAGTCAGCTTCGCAGCTCTTGGGCCAAGCGCTTTCCCAGGGCGAAGATGAGTTTCTCCCCGACGACCACGCGTCCGAGTTCTTCGTAACCGAGCTTCAGGTAAAAGCCGAGCGGCCGTTCGCCGCAGAAGACGTGCACCCCCGAAGCCCCCGCGACGGCCGCATCGCGCTCGAAGCGCTCGACGAGCGCGCGGCCCAGGCCGCCGCGATGCCCCTCGCGCACATTGACGTGCAGGTGCGCGGGAGACCGACGGAGCAGACGCGCGAGCAAGGCCTTCGGAAAGAGCAAGTTCGCGCCGAGATTCGGACGCGGGCCGAACAAGCCGCTTAATAAAAGAAAGGACGCCGTCGCGGCGCAGCCCGTGAGGTAGCCGACGACGCCGTCTCCCTCCCGCGCGATATAAGCCCAGCCGGGCGCCCAACGGCGGTACGGATCGATCCAAAGACGCCCGAACGCGTCGCGGGTCTCTTTTGGAACGGGACGCGCGGAGGTCTCGACGCAGATCGCGCGCATCTGCTCCCAATCCGCCTCGGACGACGGCCGCTCGATCGACGCCACGAGGCGATTATTGCTTTTTTCTCGCGCCGCGAAGCAGGCGCGCGAGCTCCCGGGTCAATGATTTGAGGACGAACTCGTCACCCTCCCGAAACTCGACGAGAGGCCCCCGCATGCTAGCCTGGACAGGACATGGCGCTTCCAATCGAGGACTATGCGCTCATCGGCGACTGCCGCAGCGCCGCCTTGGTGGGGCGCGACGGCTCGATCGACTGGCTTTGTTTCCCGCGCTTCGACTCCGCGGCCTGCTTCGCCGCGCTGCTCGGGACGAGCGACAACGGCCACTGGGCCATCGCCCCGAAAGGCCGTTACGAGTCGAGCCGCCGGTACCTCGACGGCACGATGGTCCTCGAGACCACCTTCCGCACCGAGGCCGGGAGTTGCCGCCTGACCGACTGCATGCTCGTCGGAGACGCCGCGCCCACCTTGATCCGCGTCGTCGAGGGACTCGAGGGCACGGTGACGATGGATCTGACCCTGACGATCCGCTTCGACTACGGCGCGATCGTCCCGTGGGTTCGCCGTCTCGCGGGCCGGCAGGGCATCTCCGCCGTCGCGGGGCCCGAGGCGCTTCTCGTCGCCTCCCCGGTGCCGTTGACCGGGCAGAACATGAGCACGAAGGCGGAGTTCACGGTCTCCGCCGGGGAGACCTTGCCTTTCACGCTCATCTGGCACCTCTCGCACGAGCCCCTGCCGGGCCTTCCAGCCGAGCCGCTCGCGGAGGTCCGGCGCACGGTGGACTGGTGGAAAGAGTGGTCCTCGCGCTCGACATATGACGGGATCGACAAGCCGGCGATCGAGCGTTCTCTTTTGACGCTCAAGGCTCTCACCTACGAGCCGACCGGAGGCATCGTCGCCGCGCCCACCACTTCTCTGCCCGAAACGCTCGGCGGCCAACGCAACTGGGACTATCGTTACAGCTGGATCCGCGACTCGGCGTTCACGCTCCAGGCGCTGCTGGTCGCCGGCTATCGCCAGGAAGCCCAACAGTGGAACCAATGGCTCCTGCGCGCCGTCGCCGGGACGCCGTCGCAGATGAACATCATGTACGGAATCGGCGGCGAGCGGCGGCTGACCGAGCTCACCTTGCCCTGGCTCGGTGGTTATGAGGGTTCCCTTCCGGTGCGCATCGGCAACGCGGCGTACGCCCAGCAGCAGCTCGACATATACGGCGAGCTGATGGCGGCCAGCGATCTCGCCCGCCGCGCCGGGCTTGCGCACAGCGCCGACTTCTGGCGCGTCGAGCTCAAGCTCATCGAGTACCTGAGCGCGCACTGGAACGATCCGGACGAGGGCATCTGGGAGATGCGCGGACCCAAGCGGCATTACACGCACTCCAAGGTCATGGCCTGGCTAGGCCTCGACCGGGCGATCAAGGCCGTGCAGGACTACGGCCTCGAAGGCGACCTGGCGGCCTGGAAGCCGCTGCGCGCCCGCATCCACGCCGACATCTGCGAACACGGGTTTAACCGAAGTCTGAACTCCTTCGTACAGACCTACGGCTCGGAGGATCTCGACGCCAGCCTGCTCATGATCCCGATCTGGGAGTTCCTGCCGCCGAGCGATCCCAGGGTCACGGGGACCGTCGCGGCCGTGGAGAAATATCTGATGGAGGACGGACTCGTGCTGCGCTACCGCCCCAAGAATCCGGCCGACCCTCTGCACGGCAAAGAAGGCACCTTCCTCGCGTGCTCCTTTTGGCTCGTGAACTGCTACTCCCTGCTCGGCCGCCATGAAGAGGCGGAGGCGCTCTTCGGCCGGCTCAACGGTTTGCGCAACGATGTCGGGCTTTTCGCGGAGGAGTATTCGCCGACTCACAAGCGGCAAGTCGGCAATTTCCCTCAATCGTTCTCCCACATCGGGCACGTCGTGGCGGCGGGGACTTTATCGAAGCGCTGCGCGCCGATCGGCCGGTTTTAAAAAAGCTAAACGGATTTCATCTCTCGCCCACGGAAACGCGAGTTGGTTTAGCGCGCTGCAGGCGCTCCGCACATTAGCAGGACTGGGGAACAGGCGTCGATTGTGGGAAGTTAACGAGCGTATGTCCGCACTGCGTCGATGACTCCGATCTCCCCCTTTAGTTCTTCGATCAGCGTCTCGGTCTCGGTTGCGCGCCTGATTCCGAAGCGCCCGCACGGGCTGCTGCTGACGATCTCCGCGCGGTGGCGGCGTACGATGACATCGACGACCGTTCGAGGCAGAAGAGGATGAACCGTCAGCTCTACCGTCGCCTTCACATCGGCGGTCGGCTGCCACTGATCCTCGGCCGGGAGCGGAGCGAACGGTGCCGGCACGCAGGCCTGGTAAACCTCGATCGTTCTGACGCCGCGACGGGAGGACAGCTTGACGCGGCCCTTATCATCGAGGGGCCCGATGAGATAAAGGCCGAACTCCCCCGCCGAAAAAGAGATCCCGGAATGAGCGGCCTTCTTGATGAGAATCTCGACTTGAGGAGGGCGAAGAGTCGCCGTGTCTACGGTTAAAGAGTAAGTCTGCGCCCGCAGAGCAGGCACGGCGGCGAGGAGAACGACGGTCAACAGGTTCACTGCTCGTCTCCGCGCAGACCTCGCGCCAGCGAGTCGACGGCGCGAACGCCCGACCAAAGCCCGAGAATGCCCCACGCCAATAAAATCACGAAGATCGTCCGGGCAAAGCCGATGTCGTCGGAAAATTTAATGGTCCCCCCCTGCATGAAGCGCGCCCACCAGAACATCGAAATGTTGCCCGCGCAGATCGCCGCGAGCAGGGGCAGGACTCCCAGCGCCGAATAGAGCGGCCGAACGGAGAGACGCGGGATGATCGGCGCGCCGATCACCGCAAATGACTTGAGCGCTAGCACGACGAACAGCGCGTATGGATGCCACCCTGCGCCCAAGAAACGATAGCCCTCCGCGACCGTGATGCGCGAGAAACTCAACACGCCGCCGGACAGCTTGAACGACCACAGGCCCATGACCACGAGGCCGATTCCCTCCCAGAGCGGATGCCCGTCGCGGCTCCTCCACGCGAGGCAGCCGCCGACGATGATCGCCAACGCCAAGAGGCACCACTGCTGTTCACCGGCCAGGGCGCGATAATAAGTCAGGCAGATGAGACTGAGCCAAACTCCGCGGACATACGCGTCGGGACGGACCGCCAAAAGCGCGATGAGAGAGGCCGCACAAGCCGTCGCGACGACCGCAACATTCGCCATGGAAAAACGCTCGAGAATGAACACCACCGCCAACGGGGCGAGCGCCCCGACATAACTTTCCCACCGCCGCCGTTCAGCCGTGCGCCGTATAAAGGCAAAATAGCCGATCACCAAATAGACGGCAAGGAGGCAGTCGGCGGTCAGGCTCCACCCAAGCGCCCCGAGCGTGGGACGCTCGAACACCGGCAAGAGGGACCGCACGAGGGAGATATCAGGGTTCGTCGGACCCGGCGCGATGAGGGCCGCGAGCGCCACCGCCATCGCGCTCATGGCCGTGCTAAGCGCCGTCTCTTTGCTGAGCCGGGTCGCGCGCCCAATGAAAAGCCCGAACAGCACGAGCCACGACCAAAGCCTGAAATCTAAAAGCTCCTGATTACAGAGGCCGGCCAGGGCGAACCACCAAAGTCCCCAACCGAACAGATCGAGGCCGCTGCCGCCTCGCAGGCCGGTCGCCAGCATCATCACGGCGATCACTGAGCAAGATCCGAACAACAGGGCCGAGCACCAGGCCCAAAGGCTCGGCCGCATGATCGGAATTAACAGCAAAATCAGGCAGCAGACCAACAGGAGCGCCGTCGCGGCCGCCTTCTTGACCTCGGTCTGCCGCCAGGCCAGCCCGAAGGTCGCCGCGATAATCACGAGCCAAAACGCGGCGATCAGGCGCCAAAGCCGTTTCTCGGGCAAAGCGTCGGCCATCCGGCGATCGACATCCTGTACGATTTCCTCGGCCGCCGCGGCGGCGAAGTCATATTGGCGCCGGTCG
>JAYTIP010000293.1:0-4137 GCA_043731745.1 Elusimicrobiota bacterium
ATTTGGCCTGCCGCGCTTCGGCTACGTCCCGCAGAAGGAGCGCCTCGACCCGCTGTACCCGCTGTCCTCGCGCGACGTGGCCGCGATGGGCACCTATCGTAAGCTCGACCTGTTCCAACGGCTGCGCGGCACCGGACACGCCGACCTGATCAACCGTTGCCTCGCCGACTGCGGCGCCACGCATCTCGCTGAACGGCGCCTGAGCGATCTCTCCGGCGGCCAGAAACAGCGTGTACTGATCGCCCGGGCGCTCGCCGCCGAGCCCGAGATACTTGTCCTCGACGAACCCCTCGCAGGCATCGATATCACCACCCAGCTCGCTTTGCTCAAGCTCCTCAAGGAGCTCAAGGCCAGCCTCGATCTGACCGTACTCATGGTCAGTCACCGCGTCAGCGCGGAGAAGGGATTGTTCACGAACATCGCCTGGGTGGAAGACGGCAAGGTGACGACGGGCGCTTCGGACAAGATGCTGTCCGGCGGCAAGCTCAGCGAGGTGTTCAAAACCGAGCTATGAGCCTTCTCATCGACATGCTCAAGCCGGACTTCCTCCTCCACCACGCGGTGTGGGGCAGCGTCGTCGTGGGCTTCGTCTGCCCGCTCGTCGGCGTGTACTTCGTTTTGCGCCGTCTCGTGTTCTGGGGCGTCGCTCTTCCTCAGGTCTCCGCCTCCGGCATCGCCTTCGCCTTCATGCTCCAAGGCCTCGGCGTGACCTTCCTCGCCGGCGGCGAGGCGCAGGAAAAGCATCTCGCGATTTTGGGCTCCGTGATCTTTACCGTCGGCACCATCCTCGTACTCGCCGCGCTCGAGCGCCGCGGCGCGGGTCTATCCGAGGGGCGCATCGGCGCGCTGTACGCGCTCGCCTGGGCGACCTCGATCCTCTTCGTCGCCTTCAACGCGGCGGGCGAGACCGAGATGCTCGGCCTGCTCAAAGGCGAGATCGTTTCGATCTCTGAAAACGACTTCCACGCGATGCTCAACATCTTCGCCGCCGTCGCGGCGAGCATGTTCCTCTTCCAGCGCGAGTTCACCCTCGTCTCCTACGACCGCGACACCGCGGTCACCTTGGGGCGCAATGTCCTAGCCTGGGACCTGCTTCTCTTCCTCATCATCGGCCTGACTATCTCGCTGGGAGTCATGACCGTCGGCCCGCTCGTGATCTTCGGCTTCCTCGTCATCCCCCCGCTCGCGGCCCTGCCTTGGGCGCGCGGCATGATCTCGTTCTCGATCATCGCG
The DNA here is from genome assembly GCA_043731745.1 of Elusimicrobiota bacterium. Taxonomy (GTDB): domain Bacteria; phylum Elusimicrobiota; class Elusimicrobia; order UBA1565; family UBA9628; genus GWA2-66-18. Next base: position 1,234 of record JAYTIP010000293.1, read on the forward strand.
TCCATTCTCGGCGGCCTAAGCGCGTTGGCGGGCTTCTACCTCTCCTACACGCGCGACCTTCCGCTGGGACCGGTCGTCATCGTCATCGCGTGCGCCGTTTACGGCCTCTCTGCGGTCGCGCGAATGGTCGTGCCCAAGTCGAAGACCGCGGGAGCGTTTCTTTAACATGCTCATCGCGATCGTGGTCTTTTCCTTCGCCGCGACCCTGGTCGGCGGCTTCGTGCCCAAGTTCGCGCACTTATTCACGCACGCACGCATGTCCCGCGCACTGGCTCTGCGTTCCGGAATTCTGCTCGCGATCGCCTTCGGCGATGTCCTTCCGGAGGCCTGGACCGCGGGTCCGCGCCTGGCGGGGCTCGCCGCCTTCGCCGCATTCGCCATGTGCTACGCCGCCGAGTACTTCGCCATGGGCGACTCCTGCCACGAGGCCGTCGAGGACTGCCACTCCCACGCCCTGGGCACCGCGGCGCTCATCGGCGTGCTCGCCCACTCGTTCGTCGACGGCGTCAACCTCGGCGCCGCCCAAATGACGGGCCCGAACACCTTGCTCGCGGCCGGGTTCGCCGTCACCCTCTGCCACTTCGCCGACGGCTTCACCTTGACGACTTTGTTCGGCCGCTCGGGGTTCCATAAGAACGCCGTCATGGCCCTTCTCGCCGCGGTCGGTCTGATGACGGCCGCGGGGGCCGGCCTCACCGCGCTGACCGCCAAAGGCCTGGCGCCCGCCCCGACCGCCCTACTCCTCGGCTTTGCAGGCGGGTGCTTCGTCTATGTCGGCGCCGCCGACATCATTCCCCGCCTGCACAAAGACCGAGACCCCGCCGCCCTCGCCTTCTTCGGTGCCGGCGCCGTCGCCATGGCCGGCCTCCACGCCCTCCTCGGCTAAGCAACAACGAGGGGTCAGACCCCTTGTTGTTGCTTTCAATGTCGTAAAATCGGGGCGTGATGCCGATGCTTGTCTGGCTGTTAGGCGCGGCCCTCAGCGCCTCCGCCCACGAACTGTATCCCATCCGCCCGGTGCGGGTGACTTTGCGCGTCGAACCCGACCGCATCGTGGCCGACCTGCGCGCCGACTCGATCATCTGGATCGAGCAGGTCACAGGACTTCATCCGATGCCCGTCGAGAATTGGCCGCCGGAGACGCTCGCGAAGGTCGAGAGCTACGCCAACTCGCACTTTCTGTTGCGGGCCGACGGAAAGACACTTCCCGGACAATTGACGCACGCGAGCTACCGTCAGCTGCCCTGGGAGGTCACCGAGGAAGGAACCTTTTTCCTGCGCTTGGTTTATCCCCCGGCGGCTGCCGGCTCGACCTTGTCGGGTTCGGCGCGCTTCTATGAAGAGTATCGCAAGGAGCTCGAGAGCGAACTGGGCGGACGGCCTATCCCCTTCGCGGACGGCTACCGGACGATCGTCAGCGTCCCCGCGCGCAAGAACCGCGAGTTCACGCTTACGACCGCGTCCCCCTTCTTTACCATTCCGGCCGATGAGGCGCGCCGCGGACTCTTCGCGATGACGCGCGAAAGCATTCGTCGCGGGGCCGCGGCGCCTCTCGAAGCAGCGGCTGGATTCCCCGTTCTGCTGGCGATCGCGCTGTGCTTGAGCGCCGCTCCGGCCGACTTTCTCCTCGCCGTCGGCGCGGTCGCCTTCGGTTTAGCGCTGGGGCGAGCAGTCGACGCTCCGCCATGGCTTATCTGGACCGCTACGCTCATCGCGTCCTTGGCCGTCTGTTTCGGCCGCGCGCGCAGAACCGCCGCGTCGGTCGCCGCGGTCGCGCTCGGCGTCGTCTGGGCGGACGCGGCTCGGCCGCTGCTGCCCCACTTCTTCTTCGCTTTTCCCTTCGCCGCCGCCGGCGCCATGCTCGCCGGAACGGTTCTGTACTCCGTCGCCCGCGCCGGCGTGAGCGCCGAGTACCGGCGCCTGGCCGCCGTTTCCGAATCCCGCGTCGACGAGCTGTTCGCGCGGCGTGCGCGCCTGACCGCCACGGCCTTGGCCATGGCCGGAGCCTACGGCCTGTGGCAATCCTTTCCGAGGTGAACGAGTGAACGCGATCCGCTTCCAGAAGGTCTCGAAAATTTACCGCCGTTCGCATCTCGGCACGGTCACCGAGACGACCGGCCTCGACGGCCTCGATCTCGATATATCGCAAGGCGAGGTGTTCGGCCTGCTCGGCCTCAACGGCTCGGGCAAGACGACGGCCATCAAGCTGCTCATGGGCCTGCACCTGCCCACCAAAGGCGAGGTGGAAACGCTCGGTCGCCGCGCCCCCGACACCGCCGTGCTCGCGCGCATCGGCTACGCGCCCGAGTCCGCCTATCTCAACAAGACCTTGACCGGGCGCGAGAGCCTGCGCCTGTTCGCAACGCTCTCCGGTATTCCCTCCGCGGAGCTCGAAGGCAAGGTGGACGCGATGCTCGTCAAGGTCGGACTCGACAAGGCCATGGATAAGCGGCTGTCGGAGTACTCCAAGGGCATGCTCCAGCGCGCGAGCCTGGCGCAGGCGCTCGTGCACGACCCCGAGCTCGTGATCCTCGACGAGCCGGTCACCGGCCTCGACCCCCTCGCGATCAAGGAAGTGCGCGCCCTCATCCTTTGGCTCAAGAGCAAGGGCAAGACCGTGCTCTTCTCCTCGCACGACATTTCCGAGGTCGAACGCGTATGCGACCGCATCGGCATCCTCAGCGGCGGCCGCCTCGTGAAGGTCATGACGCAGAGCGAGTGGCGCGGCAAGGCCGACGCCCTCGAGAACGCGGTCTCCGCCGCGGTCGTGCGCACCGACGGCGTCGGCGCGATCAGGATGGATTGACATGCAAACCCTTCGCGCAGTCTTTTCCTACACCTTCAAAGAGCATATCCGCCACAAGGCGTGGCTGTCTTCCGCATTGTTCGGCCTCGTGCTGCTCG
>JAYTIP010000294.1:0-10943 GCA_043731745.1 Elusimicrobiota bacterium
GCGGGCGGCGTCATGCTCGGCCTGCACTGGTCCAACTACGAGCATCATGATTTTCCCTCGCACCTCGTCCCGCAGCACGGCTTCTTCGTCTGGGGCGCCGGGCACCGGGACTATCTCGTCAAGAAGGGCTATGAAGGCGTCGCCGTCCCCACAGGCGTGTGGCTCGCGCCGCAGGACGGCGACGCGGGCAAGCCCGCGTTTTCCCCGGGCGTCAAGCGCGCGGTCGCCATCTTCGACAGCGACGCGTACTACGACCTGTACATGTCTCCGGAGTCGCTCGCGCTCTTCTACGCCTGGCTCGCGGACGCCCTCGAGCGACGGCCCGAGCTCGGCGTCGTGCTCAAACCCAAGACGATCCGGCCCGGCGCGACGGGCCTCGAGTCGCTCGGCGTGCTCGGCGGCGACGCGCTCATCGCGCGCTACGAACGGCTGTTCGCTCAGGGCCGCCTCGTCGCCCTCGACGGCGGCGTTTTCACCCCGCTCGACGCGGCCCGTTGGGCCGACTTTTCAGTCTCCTTCGGCCTCAACACGGCCGGGTTCCTGGCGGGCCTGAGCGGCAAGCCGTCCATCCAGTGGGACTGCACGGGCTGGCTGCGCAACTCGCTCTATGCCGTGCCGGGGCAGACGGTTCTCTTCACCTCGTTGTCGGCCTTGGACGCGGCGTTCGAGCGCGCGTGCGCGGGCGACGCGTCGGTCGGGGACCTCGGCGCCTACGCGCGCCGCCTCAATCACTTCGGTGACTTCGACGGGGCCGCGCGTATTTTCGGGTTCATCGACGCCTTCATGGGCCGGCTCGCCGCGGGCGACGCGCGGCCGCTCGAGGAAAGCGCGAAGCGGGTCGAGGGTTTCTAGCTAAACGGCGGACATCGCCGCTTTCGCGACGACGGCGTCTTCGATGGGCGCCTGGAGCTTCGAGCGCTCGAACTGAGCCGACGGACGGGCGACCGCGACGGGGACGGTCACCGTGTCGGCCTTGCCCCAGTGCTTCTCGGCCTGGGCCAGTAGCGTCAGATCGCGCTGGTGCATGATCGTCTGCAGCCCGATCAGCTCCATCGCCGAGAACTTGTGGGAGATCACGGCGGAGATCTTCGAGGCGTCGCCGAGATCGAGGATGAACTTCTCGAGGTCGCCGTTGTACTGCTCGAGGATGGACTGCTTGTAGGTGTAATACCACTCCGAGCCCGGGTAGGGCGTGGCGAAGTGCGGCTTGACGTGAATGCCGAGCCGGAGCAGGCCTTCGATGTTGTGGCGGATGCTCTCGAAGCTTTCCTCGGGGAAGCCGATGATGAAGTTCGGGATCGGGCGGATGCCGCTCTTCTTGCACACGTCGACGGCGCGGTAGTTCGACTCCTTCGTCGTCGCCTTGCCGAGGTTCTTGAGGATGACCGGGTCGAACGACTCGATGCCGTAGATCAGGAACGAGCAGCCCGCCTCGTACAGCGCCGTCAGCGCCTCGTCCTTGGCCAGCGTCGCGTGGCTCGTGCCGCCGAAGTGGACGCCACGGCAGTTCTCGTCGTGCTCGACGCGGTCGCGCCGGCAGGTCGGCTGCAGGCCGGCCGCGATCCAGGCCTTCGACAGGTCCTTGATCCAGGTCCGCTTGCTGTATGCGTCCATCGTCATCAGGTTCTCGTCGATGAGCGAGACGAAGTCGATCTGGTAACGCTCGTAGAGCGTCTTGACCATCTTCACGATGTAGGCCGGGCTGTGGTAGCGGATCGTGCGGCCGTAGCTGAACTTCACGTCGTCGACGCCGTCCTCGTTCTTGTCGATGATCATGTCGCCGGTGGTGCCGAGGTGCCAGCAGTAGCGGCAGACGAGGTTGCAGCCCAGGCTGCCGTTGATGTCGATGCGGCGCTTGGAGGTGTACATCTCTTCGGTGTAGAGCTCTTGGGAGTTCTTGAAGTAGATGTCGAGCGGCAGCAGGTCCCACGCCGGGTAGGGCAGGATGTCGAGGTCCGGAATGGTCGGCGCCACGGGCGCGAACAGGCATTCGCCGCGCGGGCCGCGGTAGGCGAGTCCGGGGATCTTCGCGAAGTCCCGGTCTTTCCTGTCCATCGCGTCGAGCAGGCGCGGGAACGAGACGAAGGCCTCGCCCACGCAGCCGACGTCGATCTGCGGGATCCACTTCATGATGTCGTGCGGCATGCTCGTGAACAGGCCGCCGCCGGCGAGCAGGACGGAATTCGGCGAGACGCGCTTGGCGATCTCGCAGGTCTTCTTGAAGAAGCCGTAGGTCGTCGTCAGGCCGCCGACGCCGATCACGTCCCAGTCGTCGGCCGCGCACACCTGCTCGACGACGTCGAAGCCCTTGCGCCAGGCGTTGGCGTCGTAGATCTGCACCTGGTGGCCGCGCTCGACGGCGATCGCCGCGATCAGCGCGATTCCGTAAGGGATGTGCTTGGGCTCCTCCTCTTCGCGCACGACGGGGTTGATCAGAAGGACCTTAGCCATGGGCGGCCTCGGCCTTCTTGAGGAAGTCGTCGAGCGTGACGCAGTCGATGTTCTCGCCGAACAAGGTTCCGCCCTCGCTGCAGTTCAGCGTGACGAGCGGCGCGCGCTTGGCGAGGTGTAGGAAGTTTTTACGGTACCAGAAGTAGGTCGGATCGGTCATGAACTTCTCGCCGGTGAGGGGGAAGGTCAGCCAGGTGAAGTACTCCTTCACGCGCTCCTCGTCGCCGCCCGCCATCTCGAGCAGTTCGTAGTAGGTCTGCGTCATCTTCATCGTCGTGTCGGCGTAGTAGCCGAGGTCCATGCCGGAGACGCCGAGGACGCGCGGCTTGAGCGTCTGGACCGCGAAGGCCCAGGCGGCCGTGCCGACCGTGCCGCCCGTCGTCAGGCAGGGCAGCGGGAGAATGTCGTAGATCTCGCGCGTGATGCTGCCCGCCTTCGTCGGATCGTCGACGAGGGGGTTCCACCAGTAGGTCTCAAAGCCCGCGGCGCGGATGCGGTCGACGACGGTCTGCGGCGAGGAGGAGCACACGATCGCGGGAGTTTTGGCGGCGTGCTTGTCGATGAGGGCCATGTCCTCGTCGTTGCGCTTCAGCGCGTTCTCGCGCGCGGCGATGTCGAGATCCTGGCGCTCGAAGTAGTCGTCCGCGGCGGAATGGGCCGCGTAATCGGGGTCGCCGAACCAGCGCACGACGCGCGTGTTGTGCGGATCGAGCGTCACGACGAAATCGGGGATGAGCCCGGCGCGTAGGCAGGCCGCGTAGGCGCCGTCGGCGGCGACGACCGTCCCTTTATAGCCGCTCTTCAGCAGGCGCTCGATCGTGCGCGCGCGGCGGATGCTCGGGCCCGCGCTGAGCACGATGGCGGAGCGGCGCTTGGCCTCGGGCAGGGGCGGCAGTTCCTTGATCGAGCGCTTCGCGAAGGCCGTGTTGCGCCGCGCGTTGGCCAATAAGGTGTCGCGGTGGCGCTCGATGCCGATGTCGGAGATTTTGTCGACGAGCGCGGCGAAGGGTGCGACGGCCTGCCGGGTCGTCATCAGATTTTGTTTTTCTTGTCCGCGTCCTGCTCGGGATCCCAGGAGAGCACGTCCATTTCGACGAAGACCATGCTGCCGCCGACGGACTGCAGGGCCTTGCGCTTGAACTCTTCTTTGAACGCCTTCTTCTTGTCCTCGGCGGCGGGAGCCTGCTCGGTGACGGGGCGCTTGACCTTAAAATTGCCTTTCAGGAAATCATTCATAGTTTGTTCAAGGAATGAACACCTCTATTGTACCACGGTTTTCACCTAGTTGACGGTGCGGAACACCGGCTTGACGGCGGGTCCGACGAGGGTCTCTCGCACGCGATTCTCGTCGAGCGCGCGGCGCAGCACCGGGGCCACGGAGTCGAACGCCTTCAGCAGGAACGCGAGCTCGCGCTTGCCGTGGCTGAAGCAGGGCGCGGTGTACGGGATCAACACGCCGCGCTTGATCATCTCCTGCTGGAACAAGGTGCGCAGGACCGGGTCCGGCTGGCCGTTCGTCGTGATCGTCAGCGCCGGCATGCAGTCGAGTCCGAGTAGCCGAATGTCGTTGCCGAGTCCGCGGCTTTCGGAGAGCGCGTTGAACTCCTTCTTGAGCTTGGCACCGAAGGAGGTGATCGTCTCGATGACCGGCTTGGTCTGATAGACGTTGAGCGCGGCCTGGGACGCGACGATGCCGCCGATCTCCGCGCCGTGCGTGGTCGACACGAGGAAGACCTTCGTCCGGCCGTCCTTGATGTCGCCGAGCTCCATGATCGCGCGCTTGCCCGCGACCGCCGCCATCGCGAAGCCGTTGCCCATGGCTTTGCCGAAGGTGGCCAAGTCGGGCGTGACGCCGTAGTACTGCGTGCCGCCGCCGAGAGCGAGGCGGAAACCGATGACCATCTCGTCGAAAATCAGCACGATGCCGTGCTTGTCGCAGCGCTCGCGCAAGCCCTTGAGGAAGCCGGGCGAGGGATCGCGGTCGGTCGCGGGCTCGAGGATGAGGCAGGCGATCTGCTTCGGGTGCTTCGCGATCAGCGCGTCGACGGAGGCGAGGTCGTCGTAGTTGAACTGAACCGTCAGCTCGGAAATCTGCCGCGGAACGCCGCGCGGGCACACCGTCGAGCCGATGAACCAGTCGTCGTACGAGAAGAAGGGCTGCTGAGCGCAGCGTGCGACGAGCGGCCGGTCGGTGTACGCGCGGGCGAGCTTGATCGCGGCGGAGGTGGCCGTCGAGCCGTTCTTGCAGAGCTTGACCATGTCGGCCCAGCCCAGAGCCTTCAGGAAGTTCTCCGCGAACTTGGCCTCGTAGATTGACGGACGCGAGAGGTTGCTGCCCATGGTCAGCGCCTTCGCGACCGCGGAGACGACCGGCTTGTAGCAATGACCGAGCCCGACGGAGCGCAGGCCCATCGCCATGTCGAGGAACTTCCGGCCGTCGTCGGACCAGGTCCACGCGCCCTCGCCGCGCACGAGTGCGGCGGGAGAGTTCGCCGAGAACTGGTCGTCGCCCTTGCTGTAGGTGTGGGCGCCGCCGGGAATCTTGTCGTTGCGCAGCTTGCGCCAGTCTTCGCGGCCGGTGATGTGGAATATCTTTTTCATTTGGAGTTCGCACGCACGCGATCCAGGACCCTCAGGATCGCGATGTCGTCGCCTAGAGTGTAGCGCGGCTTCCAGCGCCGGGCTTTTACGTCGGACAGGAAATCGTTGAGCTCGGCCATGTAGGGGCCGTCGCTGTTGATGCCGCGGGCGGGCTTGGGCTCGACGACGGCCAGCCGCTTGGGAGCGCGCCCCGGCTTCTCGATGAGCACGTGCGCGCCCGAGGCGTGATACTGGTCCCAGACTAAGCGGCCTTGAGAACCTTCGAGAGCGAAACGGCGGACGGGGGCTCGCGCGAGAATATCGACTTGCAACATCGCGCGCACGCCCGACTTGAACTCGAGCAGGATCTGGTAGAGGTCCTCGACGCCGGGCGCGAAATGCGCCTTAACGGCGCATTGTGCTTTTATGGACTTCACGGGGCCGAACACCCAGGTGAGCCAGGCGAGCTCGAAGGGGACGATCTCGCGGCCGCCGCCCGTTTCGGGTCGCGTCACGTAGTAGTCGGTCACCTTCTCCCACGGATGCCAGTCGGGCAGCCACTGGCCGCTGTGGTAGACGAACGACCACGGCGTTCCGGCGGCATTTTTAGACAGAAGTTCTTTCACGAGCCGCGGGCCGCGGAAATAGCGCATCGTGCACGAGGGCCACACGAGCGTCTTCTGCTTTTGGGCGCGCGACCAGAGCGCCGGCAGGCCGGGAAGCATCACCGACGCTTCGACGAAGCACGGGACGCGGGCCGCGAGCGCCATCTTGATGAAGGGGATGTGCGCGTAAGGCGGCGTCGAGATCACGACGGCGTCGGCTTTTGCCAGGGTGGAAGCGGTGACTTGAGTGGCGGTTTCTACGCCGTGCTCGCGTTCGGCGCGGCGTCGGCGGTCGGCGCGCGGATCCACGCCGAGCACGGCGTCGTGGCCGAGCGCCTTCAGGCAGCGTAAACGACGGCTGCCCATCGAGCCCAGGCCGATCACGACGACCTTGAGGGGCTTCACCACGCGGTGAGCCCTCCGTCGACGACGAGGTTGTGACCCGTCATGTAGCCGGCCGCATCCGACAGGATGAACAACGCGGGCCCGGTCATCTCGTCGGCGCGGGCCATGCGCCCGAGCGGAATGCGGGCCGAGTACTTCTTCTTGAAGGTCTCGTTCTGGCCGCTCTCGACGCCGCCGGGCGTGATCGCGTTCACGCGCACGCCGAAGGCGCCTAATTCGGCGGCCAGATGACGCACGACGGCGAGGAGGGCTCCTTTGGCGGCCGCGTAAGCGGCCGGAGTATTTATCGGCCGGCCCTCGTACGAGGATCCTTCGTATATCCGTTGATCAGCACCGACGACGCCGTAGATCGAGGCCGTGAACAGGATCGATCCCGCTTTGCGCTTCTTGAAGTAGGGGACCGCGACCTGGGTGAGCGGCAAGGCGGTCTCGATGTTCGACGACAGCACGGAGCGCCAGGTGTCGAGGCGGTAGTCCTCGAAGGCGTCGAAGAACCCGTCGGCCTTGCCCGCGCAGTTGTGATGGAGTCCGTCGATCCGGCCGAAGCGCTTGAGCGCCGCCGAAAACGCCGCCGACACCGACGCGCGGTCGGTGAGGTCGACCGCCGCCGCCCACAGGCGGGGGTGCTTCTTGAGCGCGTCGACCTTGAGGTCGAGCGCCACCACGTTGACGCCCGCGTCCAAGTAGGCGCGGGCGTACCGGCGACCCAGGATGCCGTTGGCTCCCGTGAGCACGACCGTTTTTCCGGCGAGGGCGACGGGATTCTTTTTCACGCTTGCTTATCCTTCTCCAAGGCGGGCTTCCAGCCCTGATTCCAGCCGATGGCGGAATTCCTTTCCTTGATTTTGGGGTTCGCGTCGAGAAAATCGACGGCCTCCCGCATGGTGAACAGGGGGTTCTTCTTGTGCAGCGCGTCGAGCACGGCCGTCACGACGGCCAGGTCCTCGGGATAATCCACGGTGAGGCGGAAGTTCGAGAGAGACTCCTTCAGGTCGACGCGCGAGGTCTTGAACAGGTCGGTCTTCCACAGATAAAAGGTCACATGCTCGCGCTCGGAGGGGAGCTTCGCCTCCTTCCAGGCCCGCTCGAGCGCCTTGAAGGAGAACACCTCGACATCCATGCCGTCGGGATAAGTGCCGACGGGCGGCGCGGTGTTGGCCGTGTAGTCGTTGCCGAGCTTGTGATGGGCCTCGACGACCTCGTCGATGATCTTCGGGTCGATGAGCGGGCAGTCCGAGGTCAGGCGCACGACGGTGCCGGGATTGACGGTCAGCGCGGCCCGGTAGTAGCGGTCGAGCACATCGTTCTCGTCGCCACGGAAGCACGGAATCTTGTTGCGCTCGCAGAAGGCCGCGATCGGATCGTCCTTGGGGTCCTTCGTCGTGGCGATCAGCGTGGTCGTCACGCTCTTGGCGGCCTTCACGCGCTCGAGCATGTAGGAGAGCAGCTCGCGACCGCCCACGGTCATGAGCACCTTGCCTGGCAGGCGCGAGGAGCCCATACGCGCTTGGATGATCGCGACGGTCTTCATTTATTTTCGAGAGAAGCCAGGCGGACGTTCGTATAGGATTTCACGAGGGAGCCGATGCCCTGCTTGCGGCGGTGCAAGACGCAGGCGTCGTCGAGGATCGCCTTCATTTCCTTCGCGCCGTCCTTGCGGAGCTTGCCGGGCTTGCCGATTTCGGCGAACACATGCAGGACCTGATAGGCGCCGTTGCGCGAATTATAAGTCTCGAGGAGCTTCACCTTGAAGCCGGCCTTCGCGAGCGTGTTCGTGATCGAGTTGGCCGAGTAGAAGTACAGGTGCGGGTGCGACAGGTCGATGGGGCGCGGGCACGCGAGGTCGGGCAGTTCGAGCCAGAGCAGGCCGTTCTTGGTCATCGAGCCCTTGAGCGAGCGCAGGAAGGAGACCGGGTCTTTGAGATGCTCGAAGACGTGCATCAGGCCGATGAGATCGTAAGTGCGGCCTCTTAGAACGGACTCGTCGAAGAAGGCCTGCTTGGTGGGCACGCCGACGGACTTGGCGAAGTTGGCGAGAGGAGTCGGCTCCACACCCTGGACTTTCCAGCCGGCGCGCTTGAGCGTCGAAAGCAGAAAGCCGGCGCTGCTGCCGACTTCGAGCACGGAGGAGCCCTTCTTGAAGCGGCGCAGGATGCCGCGGGTCTCGAGCAAGTGCAGGCGCTCGGCGGCCACGCGCAGGCGGTCTTCGACGAAAGGGGGCTTCAACCGCCACGAGCGGCCGACCTTCTCGTAGGCGGAGTCGGTTTTCCAGTACTCGGCGTCGTAGACGCGGGAGAGCTCCTTGTCGGTCATGCGCGGGTTCGCGTAGACGAGGGAACAGCCGCCGCACAGGACGTAGCGGATTTTGATCTTCATGCCGCGGCGTTGGAGGAATTCGTCGGGGCCGTTGAAGACCTCGCTCTGTTTTTTGGAGCCACAAACGGCGCAGGAAGAAAGTTTTTCCAAGGGGCCTCTTATTTCGCGAACCACTTATGATACCAGAGCTCGAGCTTCTGGGTCTTGAACCCGCTGCCCTGGTAGAGCCGCTGAGCCGCGTAATTGCGGCCCTGCGTCACGACTTCCATCGTACCCGCACCGCGCGCGTCGGCCCAGTCGAGCGAGGCCCGCACGAGCGCCTTGCCCACGCCCGCGCCCTCGGCGCCGGGCGCCACGCTGACGAGGTCGATGCCCGCCTTGGAGCCCGCGCGCATCGAGCAACTGAGGTAGCCGAACACTTTCGAGCCCTTGGCCGCGACGAGAACGGCGTCGGAGTAGCCGCGCACGGATTTCTCGATCCAGTTCGCGTAGAACTTGGCGCAGATCGCGTCGGGAAACTTCCGGTCGAAGAAGTAGCGGCTGTAGATGTAGCTGCCCGCCGCGATCGTCTTGAGCTGCGGCAAATCGGAGCGGCGCGCGGGGCGGATCGCGTAGCCCTTGAGCGGTGCTTTTGCCTGCTTCTCGATCGCGCGCGCGAAGGTCATGCGGATGTCGACGAAGTGAAAGCCGTGGCGTTCGGCCAAGGCGACGCTGACGGGGTCGTGGCAGTCGCAACGGTAGTACAGGCAGTCGATCTTGGCCTTGCGGCACTTGGCCAGCGCGTGATCGGCGATGGTCTCGTTGAGGCGCGCGGGGTGGAGCGTGGCGATGTTCTCGCCGAAGAACTCCGTGTCCCAGGGCAGTTGCTCGACGATGGTCGCGAGGTCGGCCACGCGCTTGAGGCCCTGGCCGTCGACGAGGCGGCGCGCGGATCGCGACAAAGCGACGCGCTTGGCGCCGTCCGACGCCAGATCGCGCGCGGCCTTGAGCAAGGAGCCGGTGGAGGCGACGCCGAGCGCGGCGCCCGCGGCCTCGCACCGCCCGATGGTGTCGAGCTGGTGGCCGTACTGGCCGAGGGCGAGCGTCGGCACGCCGTAGCTCAGCGCTTCGATCAAGGTGGCACCACCGGCGAGCACGGCGATGTCCGAGCGCGAGAGGATGAGGCTGAAATCGGGCGGCGTGCGCAGCACGCGCAGGCGCGGGCCGTGAAGAGCGACGGTTTTCGCCGAGGGCTCCGAAGACGCCGAGCCGAGAATCAGATCGATCTTGATCTTGCGGTCGAGCTTGGCCAAAGCCTTGAGAGCGGCCTCGGAGAGACCCTCGTGGTCGTAGCCGCCGAAGCAGACGGTGATGCGGCGCACGGGTGTCGCGCGGTCGGTGCGCGCGGGCTCGGGCGGAGCGGGGAGCATCGCGTATTCGAAGCCCTTGTACGGGGTGCGCCCGCCGGCGACCATCGCGTTGATCGTGATGTCGGCCAGGGCCTGGCCCTTGCCCGCGTCGTCGAGCGTGATGAGCACCGCGCCCGAGTCCTTGATCACGCGGTTGAGCGCGGGCGAGGTGTCGAGGCGGTCCCAGACGACGATCTCGGGACGGGCTTTCTTGAGGGCGCGGGCCAGGTCGGCGGGGCGAGGAGCGGGCAAGGTCTCGCAACGGAAGCCTTCGACGCCGACCGGGACGGTGACGGCCGGGCCCGAGGAGGTGAGGAAGGATATCTCGTTGCCGCGAGCGGCCAAGGCGCGCGCGAGCAACAGGCAGCGGCGCACGTGGCCCGTGCCGATCTCGGCGATGCGCCCGCCGTCGCAGTAGAGAAGGACGCGTCGCTTCATCCGAGGATGTTGTCCCAGGTGATCGGCTGCCAGGCTCCGATCGCGCGCGTGGCGCGGGCCTTCTCGAGGACGAGCTCGCGGTACTTCGGAGCCAGTCCACGCTTGTACGCGCCGGGGCGCAGGACGGCGATGTCGGCCTTCTTGATCTTGGCGCCCTTCTTGATCGGGCGCACGGCGAAGAGGCACTTGTAGGCGAAGTCGCGGACGTACTTCTCGGCCTCGTAGGTTTTCTTGACCGGCGAGCCCAGGAGCAGCGGCTCGATCTTGCGGCGCTCGCCGCGGTTGTAGGCGGCGCGCTCCTTGCGCATCGCGGCGACCATGGTCTTGAGCTCGCCCGGGGTCGTGGCGAAGCCGTGGTCGGCGCCGGGAAGCTTGCGGTCGAGGGTGATGTGGACCTCGAAGAGGTCCGCGCCGGCGCGGGCGGCGGCGACCGGCACGCGCTGGGCGTCGATGCGGCCCTTCGCGTCGGCGAAGCCGTTGTCGGAGAAGCCGACGGGCACCTGGAAAGCGGAGCGAAGGGTGTTCATCACCGCCAAGTTCGCGTGCTTGTACTGCGCGGGGTACTTGGCGATGCAGTGCATCATCGCGTACGGGCACTTCGCTTCCTCGAGGACGGCGACGGTTTCTTCCACCTCGCCGAGAGTGGCGGCGCCGGCGGAGAAGATCACGGGCTTGCCCTTTTTGGCGAGATGCCGGATCAAAGGGAGGTTCGTCATGTCGTACGACGAGACCTTGAAGAGCTCGACGCCCTCGCGCTCGA